>CALZLE010000178.1 GCA_945788205.1 uncultured Desulfuromonadales bacterium | reverse complement strand
TTACCGACAAAACAGACCGCAGATTGGCAAAACAGAATTCATCAACTTTTTCAACAACTTAACTTGTCACCATCAAAGGCAAACCAATTCTCTTCCTCCCTGGATGCTACAAACATGAACCACAGATTAGCCGACGCCAATACCCCGAAACACAAGCTTAAACTCATCCTGTAATTTTTTATCCTAAATAAAATTTTCCTTGACAATTTAGCCAGTTTTTTGTTTGTTAACGGATGCAAAAAACAGCGTTTTAAGTCTACTTTTTATTAAATTGATCATTCGCCCCATTTAAGTAGTGTTATCAGGTTAAAAGTCATCCGACTCACTCTACGTATTATCTCGAGTCGGAAACTAAATTCCAATCGACGCAAAGGATTGTCCGAGATGTCAAAAACAACGATTACACCCTCATTGCAGAACCCTCTTGCAACAGCGGAAGAAGTGGAATTCACCATTCCTGGTGAAATCGCCGGTCAGACTGGTGGTTACGAAGAGGTCATGAAAGAAGGTCACGACCTGATTCAACGACCGATCAAATCAGTTGCCGTTGGCCAGATCGAAAAACAACACTTCAAGAAGCGCATGACCGTTTGGGAGCGGATCAAGGTCCTCACCGACAACGATCCGAACATCCTCTTCCAGAACTGGGGTAAAAACCTCGACGGTGCATCACTGGTCACCGGTATCCTGAATATCGGCGGTCGCGATGTTGCTCTTTACGGTCACGACTTTACCGTTCGCGCCGGCTCCATCGATGCGACCAACGGTCAGAAACTCGCCCGGATGATGCAAATGGCCGGTGAAAAAGGAATTCCACTGATCGGTATGAACGACTCGGCTGGTGCCTTCGTTCCCGCCGGCGTTGGTGGTCTCGACGGTTACGCCGAAGCCTTTACCGCCCTGCGTAAAATCAGTGGTGTGGTTCCGACCATCATGTGTATGTTCGGTTTCAACGCTGGTGGCGGTTCTTATCTCCCCCGCCAGGGCAGCTTCGTCATCCAGCCGGAAGACACCTTCTTTGGCCTGACTGGACCGGGCGTTGTTAAGTCGGTTCTTGGCGAAGACATCACACCTGAAGAACTCGGTGGACCGATGGTTCACAGTGCCTCTGGTGTTACCGACCTGACGGTCTCTGATGAAACCGCAGCTCTGCGTACTGCAATTCGCCTGCTCAGCTACATCCCGGACAACAACCACAGCATGGCCCGCTTCCAGGAGACTAGCGACCCTCTTGATCGTAAAACCTGGGAAATCAATACCCTGCTGAAAAAAGCCTTCAACTCGCCGACCGGGTTCAACACCCCGTTCGACGTTTCAATCATCATCCAGCAGATCTGTGACCATGGTGATTACTTCGAGATGCAGCCGACCCGCTCACGCGAAGCAATCACCGCGTTCGGTCGTCTTGGCGGCAACGTGGTCGGTTTTGTCGCTAACAACTCAGCGGTCTCCTCTGGACAGATAGACTGTGACTCAGCAGTCAAGATCGCCCGTTTCGTCCGTTTCTGTAACATCTACAACATTCCATTGATCTTCATGGAAGACACCACTGGCTTCCTTCCGGGTCGTGAGCAGGAAGCACGCGGTATCGTGCAAGCTGGTCGCTCGATGCTCGACTCGATCGTCGATGTCCGAACTCCACGGATCCTGCTGATCCTGCGGAACGCATACGGCGGTGCTTACGCATCCTACAACAACTACCCGACGGGCGCCGATCTGGTTCTCGCTCTGCCGACCACCCGTTTGGCCGTTATGGGGCCAGCCGGTAAAGAGTTCGTCTACAAGAGCGAGCTGCGCAAGGCCCGTGCCTCGATCAAACAGCGGGTCGCTCAAAACACTCAGGAGCGGGTAAAAGCCGGCATGAATGGCGACGACGCAAAGCTCGATGCTGAGAAGGAAGCCGCTGAGTGGCTCAAGCTGGAAGAAGCAGCCTTGAACACCCGCTACGAAAAAGAGTTGATGAACCCGAAAGAGGGTCTGGCTCTCGGTTCGATTTCTTCACTGGTCATGCCGACCGACCTTCGTAAGGTCCTCGGCGAAAACCTCAATTTCTTCCTGCGCCACTACAAAGCATCCGCATGGAAGGACGTTCAGCGCGAATTCCATTAATTCGTAGAGGACACAGTGACTAATCGCACGACACAATTAAACCCCATGGAAGTGGAGAATAAGCCCATGGCAAAAAATACAGATTTGTACTCGAACAATCCATTGATTCACAAGGACCGCAAACTCGGAACCTCAAGCTCAGAATGGGTCCGTTCTTTTTCCTGTGAAAACCTTAAACCACTGATCGTCTGCCGCGGCCCAATCCGTAAAGAGGCGATGGATGTCTATGAAGAGATGGGCATCGAGCATTACGGCATCCTGCTGTCGGAAAAAGACTCGATCGTTTACCCGAACGCCCTGTCTCCTGAACTGCGTCAGCTGACCGACAATAGTCGTGTTCACCGGGTGCCTGACTACTCAGGAGCCTCCAAGGAAGAGCGACTCGAGCGGATCCAGCAGATCATCGATACCGCACATGACAACGGCTACAACGCTGTCTTTGCCGGTTACGGTTTTATGGCAGAGGATGATGAGTTTGTCGCTGCTCTCGAAAACGCCGGCCTTAACTTCATCGGTCCCTGCTCCGGCACCCAACGAGCTGCGGGTAAGAAAGATGAGGCCAAGCGGACAGCGCTGCAAGTTGACGTTTCGGTTACCCCAGGTATCGACAACGTTACAGCGCGCACTCTGCTGAAAAAATATTCCAGCAGAGATGAGCTCGTCGCTCTGGTCAAAGCACAGAAGCTGGACGTTGACAAAAAAGTTCTCGCTGACAAGAAACTTTCCATCGAAGAGCTGGCCGATGTCATCCTGTTTGCCTCTTACGATAAAGGCATCGACCTTTTCTCCATTGAGGAGCTCTGTGCTCAGGTTGAGGTTGAATGCGCGGACATGTTCAAGAACTACCCTGGTGCCCGTATTCGCCTCAAGGCGATCGGTGGTGGCGGCGGTAAAGGTCAGCGGATTCTCGGTGCTTCATTGTTGATGACCAAAAAGCCGACCGACAAACAGATCAAAGAAGCAGCAGCTGATGCTCCGGGTCTGGTTCGCGAAATCCTCAACGAAGTCAAAACCAACGGGATTGGTGATAATAAAAACGTCCTGGTCGAGCTGAACATTGAGCAGACCCGGCACAACGAAATCCAGCTACTCGGTAATGGCGAGTGGGCCATCGCCCTCGGTGGTCGCGATTGTTCGCTGCAGATGCACGAGCAGAAGCTGCTGGAAATTTCTGTGACCCAGGAAGCCTTGGCCGATGAAATTGCAAAAGCTAAAAAAGCCGGCAACAAAGCACAGCAGAAAGCTCTCGAGTCGGACCTGAAAGTCCTGAAGCGGATGGAAGAAGAATCGGAGCGTTTCGGCACAGCCGTCGGCCTCGACTCCGCATCGACCTTCGAGTGTATCGTCGATGGTGAGCGTCACTATTTTATGGAGGTCAACACTCGGATTCAGGTTGAGCACCGCGTTACAGAACTGGTCTACAGCCTCAAATTCGTTAATCCGAAAAACAAGAATGATTTCTTCATTGTTGAGTCACTGGTTGAAGCGATGGCCCTGCTCGCCGAGCACAAAGAGCGCTTGCCAAAGCCGGTACGGATTCCACGTTTCAGCGCCAGTGCCGAAGCACGCCTGAATGCGACCGACTGCTCACTCAGCCCAAGTGCTGGTGGTTACATCCGTTACTGGTCGAAGCCGATTGAAGGCGAGATTCGCGATGATCAGGGGATCAGTATTCCGAACCCGGATACCGGTCAATTCATGCGCTACCACCTGGCCGGTGCTTACGATTCCAACATCGCTCTGCTTTTGACCAAAGGCGATGATCGGATTTCCAGCTACGAGCATCTCTCCACTGTTCTGCGTCGCACCGTGCTGCGCGGTAGCAACCTGGCGACCAACCTGCAGTTCCACTACGGCCTGGTCAACTGGTTCATCGGCAACAATGTTATGGCAAAGCCGACCACCCGTTTTGTCGTTCCTTACCTGACCCTGGTCGGAAAACTGAAGGAAGAAGCGCAGAAACTCGACGTCGTCTACGCTTTCCTGTCGATGAAAAAGCACTACAATAAACTCTATGCAGGCGACAAAGATGCTGCCAAAGCAGCTTCCGAAACCCTCGACCGCAAAGGCACTCTGCTAACCCGGCCGATGGAAAATCTGCTGAGCGACCCGCACTTGCTGGCTGGTTGGTTGAGTTTGAACAGGAAAAATTTCAAAATCGATAACGGTAAAGTCAGCTGGCTGCGTAATCCACTGGTCATCCTTGAAGAGACTTACGAATACCTCAACATGACTTGGCGGGCAGATGCTCCCTCTGCGGAAGTCATCTGGACCCACGACCGTGACCTGCTGAACAACGCCTTGGCGTTTTATGCTGAGTTGCGTGAGAAGTTCGAAGTCAGCAAAGAAGACTTTGTCAAGCTTGATGACATCCTCAGCAAAGCCAAACCGCAAGGTGGTTATGACAAGGAGACTTGGGCACAGATTCAAGCTGCTCACGCCGGTTACGAAATCGGCAACGAGCTGCTCGGCCTGCTCTGTCTTGTCGCTGAGAAGACCGACTTCTACGGCCTTAAGGTCGAAGACGATCTGGAAGTGACCATCCCAGACTACCTCCACGACCCAGAGCTGCAGGCTGCGATGAAGAAGGTCCTGGTTCCACCGCCAGCCACCAAGGCCGACGAAATTGTCACCCCGGGTGGTGGCATGTACTACGGCCAGGAAGCTCCTGGGATGCCACCATTCGTTACCGAAGGGATGCACTTCGAAAAAGGACAACCGCTGTTCATTCTCGAGGTCATGAAGATGTTCAACAAGGTTCCAGCTCCATTTGCTGGTACCATCGATAAAATCATCATCGATGGCGGCGACGGAACGATCGTTCAAAAGGGACAACCGTTGTTCAAGGTTACCCCGGATGAGAAGTTTGTTGAAGTTGATCCAAAACAACTGGCAAAGCAAAAGCAAGCCGTTACCGGTGAGTACTTGCAGGCTGTCGTGTAAACCAACATAAATAACTGTAATTCCTTAAGGCTCCGGAAGTCCGGAGCCTTTTTTTTATCTTTGCTGCGCGACTTGAAACTGCTGATCTTTCATCTATTCTTTACAATCCGACTTCAGAAAACAGTTTTCAACAAACGAAGGAGACCGGTATGACTGTGCAGACGGCTGAATCCGTCGATGCGAGCGCCGAATCAGGACAAGACCTGAAGTTCCAACTTATCGACAAAGCCTTAAAAAAGTTTCAATACCAGCAAGATGCTTTGATCGAGGTCCTTCACTCAGCTCAAGAAACTTTTGGCCATCTGGATGAAGACGTTCTCGACTACGTTTCTCGGCAGCTACAACTCCCTCCAAGCTGGGTCTACGGAGTGGCAACCTTCTATAACTTTTTCTCTCTCGACCCGCAAGGGGACCATGTCTGCGTCGTTTGCATGGGCACTGCCTGCTATGTGAAAGGGGCGGGAGAAATAGTCTCTGCACTGGAAGAAGAGTTTTCCGTTAAATCGGGCGCAACGACAGAAGACGGCAAGCTGACCGTTCACAGCGCGCGCTGTCTTGGCAACTGCAGCCTGGCCCCGATGCTGACTTTGGACAGCGAAGTCCTTGGCCACGAAACTCCAGCAACAACCATCGCCGCAATTAAAGCCAAAGCGATTCTGACAGCAGACCAGGAGGAGACCAAATGAATCCGAACAGTCTGCAAAAACAAGCTGAATTAGAGCTGGAGCGTCAACAAAAACTGAAGCTACGCATTTTCCTCTGCTACAGCACCCCCTGTCTTTCAGCCGGTGCCGGCCAGGTGAAAACAGCGCTGGATGAAATCATCAAAGAAAAACAGGTTGCGGCAGAGCTGGAGATTGTCGCCACGGGCTGTATGGGCCCATGCAGCCGAGGCCCGCTACTGCGGATCAAAAAGCTTGACGGAGAAGAGCGAACTTACGAAAAAGTGCCCCCGGATCAAGCGAAAGAAATTCTGCTGAGCAGTATCGACAACCAACCGGTCGAAACCGAAGCTCTGCCGTCCAACTTGCCCTTTTTTGAACAACAAACCAAAATCGTGCTGAGCAACAACGGAATGATCGATCCGGAAAAGATTGAACAGTGCATCGCTCGGGGCGCGTATTCGGCACTTGCTCATGTGCTGCACGAGATGTCACCGGAGCAGGTTTGCAACGAAATCAAACTTAGCGGGCTGCGCGGACGAGGCGGCGGTGGCTACCCGGCCGGTGTCAAATGGAACCTGGTGAGAAAATCCCCCGCCGAACGCAAATATGTTGTTGCCAACGGCGATGAAGGCGATCCCGGCGCTTACATGGACCGCACCATCATGGAATCGGACCCACACCGAGTCCTTGAAGGGATGGCGATCGCGGGATTCGCCGTCGGTGCTGAACAGGGTTTTATCTACGTCCGTGGCGAATATCCCCTCGCCGCCGCCAGGCTGGTTAAAGCGATCAAGGCTGCTGAACGGCGTGGCCTGCTCGGCAGTCGGGTGTTGGGCAGTAATTTCAATTTCCGGAT
>CALZLE010000177.1 GCA_945788205.1 uncultured Desulfuromonadales bacterium | reverse complement strand
GTCTGCTTCATTTTTGATTTCAGCTTTGGGTTTTTTCTGTTTCATGTCAGCAGTAAAGCCGCCGCCTTGAACCATGAAGCTGGGGATCACCCGGTGGAAGATGGTCTGCTCATAAAATCCGTCTCGGGCATAAGCAAGAAAGTTTTCACAACTGATCGGGGCATTTTCATTGTCGAGTTCAATAGTTATCTGTCCCATGTTGGTCTGCATGCGAACGGTCGATGGTGTGCTCATTGGATAGCTCCTTGTCAATGTCATCAGAATAGTGATCGAGATTTATTCTTGATGATAATATCGACTTTTTAGCTGATCTAAAAGGAAAAACAAGGATTCTACTCCGCACAAATATTGATTTTGCATGCTCTGGGGAATGTGCGTGTTCATTGGTGGGTTCGTTGGTCAGCAGTGTACCGTTCCCGCTTCAAGCTGCTTCGTAAATTGATCGTCGGGGACCGGGCGGCTGAAATGATAGCCTTGGTACGTTTTACACCCTTTTCCGGCCAGGAAAGCGAGTTCCAGTTCCGTCTCGACGCCTTCGGCAATGACTTTTAAGTCGAGGTGATTTGCCATGGAGATAATTGTATCGACGATGGCAGCATCATTTGCATCGGTCGAGATGTCACGAACAAAAGACTGGTCGATCTTCAGGATGTCGAGTGGCATCCGTTTCAGGTAGGTCAGGGACGAGTAGCCGGTACCGAAATCGTCAATCGAAAGTTCGATGCCGAGTTGCTTGAGGGCCTGCATCTTTTCAATCGTATCAACAACGTTATCAATCACCATCCCTTCGGTTAATTCAAGACCGAGGAGGCTCGGGTCGGCACCTGTCTCCTCGAGGATGGAGCAGACTTGATAGACGAAGTCCGGCTGCCGAAATTGCCGCGGACTGACGTTAACCGCCAGATGGTGGATTTCTAGGCCAGCATCTTGCCAGGTTTTGAGATATTCACAGGCATGCTGCAGGACCCACTGCCCGATTGGCAGAATCAAGCCGGTCGCTTCGGCGACAGGAATAAATGTCGCCGGTGAGATAAAGCCGCTTTCCGGGTGGATCCAGCGGATTAAGGTTTCTGCGCCGACAATAACTCCGTTTTGGTCGACCTGAGTCTGGAAGTAAAGAGACAACTCATTCTTCTCGATGGCGTAACGCAATTCTTTTTCGATCGCCAATCGTTCATCGGCAGCTGCTTGCATACTCGGCAGGAAGAAACGGATCGTGTCCCGACCGTCATCTTTGGCGCGGTACATCGCTGTATCAGCATAGCGCAGGATGTCGTTGCCAGTTTCGCTGTTGTCATCGCTGGAGGGGAACATAGCGACCCCGATACTGGGAGTGACATGCAGAACGTGATCAGAAATCAGATATTTTTCTGCCAGCCTGGCCTGAATTGTTTCCGCTTTTTGTTGCGCCATTGCCGCTGCATTAATTGGATCATTTCCCAAATCAGACATCAGCATGACAAATTCGTCACCGCCCAGCCGAGAAACCGTATCTTCGTTGCGTAAATCGATAGTTAGCCGTGTGGAAACCTCTTTCAACAGCGCATCACCAACCGGGTGGCCGAGAGAATCGTTAATGTTTTTGAAGCGGTCCAGATCGAGGAACAGCATCGCTCCAAAATGCTTGTGACGGCGCGCTCGGGAGATGTTCTGCTCCAATCGGTCGAGCAGTAAACGCCGATTCGGCAGCTCCGTTAATGCATCAAAATAAGCCAGATATTCGATCCGTGCCTCGGCCTGTTTTCGTTCCGTAATATCACGCAGTGTGCCGCAGATTTTATCCTGGGATCCTCCCTCAACGTCTTGATAGCGGGCATTGAGTGAGCAGGGAATCAAGGTTCCATCACTGTCTTGCAGGTAGATTTCGTAATCGGTGACACTGCTGTTGTTCCGCAGTAATTCCAGTAGTCGTTCACGGTTTTGCGTGCTGGGAAAGAGGGTTTCGATGTTTTCGCCGAGAACTTCTTCACGTTGGTACAGAGAGAAATGTGAAATTGATGGGCTGATTTCGTAAATCATACCATCGAGTAAAATTTCAAAATAGACGTCTTGCAGGTTTTCAAAAATAAGTCGGTATTTCTCTTCGTTTTCCTGCACCTTCTGGTGCGATTGGTTGAGCTCCTGCATGGTTTTCTGCAAGGCCTCGGTTCGCCGACTGACCTCTTCTTCAAGGTGTTCCTGGTAGGCGCGATTTTCATCAAGGAGCTGTGCTCGCTCCAGTGCCTGGCTGATGGCATGCAGAAGAACTGACATGTCCTGAATCGGTTTAAGCAGATAATTCCAGGCACCGCGGCGGATCGCCTCAATCGCATCACCGATGACTCCGGTTCCAGAAACAACGATGATCGGGATATTAAGTTCTTGATCTTTGAGAAACTGGAGGACCTCGAGACCGTCAACATCAGGCATGCGCAGATCACATAAAATCAGATCCGGTTTCTCCTGTTGTATTTTTTCGATCCCTTCACGGCCATTGCAAGCTTCTATGACGGTGTATTCAAAATCTTCCAGAAACAGTCGGAAACTATCGCGGATGTTTTCTTCATCGTCAATGGTCAGAATGAGTGGATTTTCACGTTTTTGCATTCCGGAACCTGCTTCGTCAAGTATGGCTGATTAAGGGTACTTTTGCTAACGGGCCTTCGTTAGATACGCATAAATTTCATCATCCAGAAGTCTAGCATACAAACATTAGCTTTCTGTTGGTGAGATGAGAAGATTGCAATTATTTATTGTTACATTTGCCGATTATCCGGCAAGTTGCTTGATTAGTCAACATTAACTTTCTGATGTTGATAGATTTTCAATGGGTTGGTTGATCAGAGGTCGCCGGTTAATTCCTGCAAGGTGAAGAGTTTGGGATTGATGTTCTTAACTGCTGTGATAATTTCCTGCAGGAGGCGATAATCGACTTCTTCCTCAGTGTCTTTGTCCTGAAAAAAAGGGTAACCTTTGGGGAGCTCACAATATTGATTGTTTCTCAATAAAGCGACATCGACGATATCGTTGACCCGGCCGCTCGTTTCCCACGGATCGCGATAATTATACTGTCGGGCGGTGATCTGTAGCGCCAGTTTATTTGGGAAGATCGCTCTAACTTCAAAGGAAAATTCGCGTGGTGAGCCGTAATGTTCGTTGCGGCCAGAACGACTCATGGTTTTTGCGCCGGCGGTTTCCAGCAGGGCTTGCAGGCTTTCTTCGGTCATCGGTTGACTGTCGTTGTTCATCAGTTCTCCTTCAAATCGTTCAGTTTTAACTCCAATCCCCAGTCAACCGGCTTTTCCCCCTCGGGAGAGAGAACCCAGAGAGTCGGGATGTCGGAATTTTCGGGGGCCGGACCGTAACCATCGGTGAGATAAATAATAGCGGCCGGCCGGGGTTGCATCTGCTGCGCATATTCGAAAACCGGGCGCAGATCGGTGAATCCTCCACCCCGATAAACTTCAGCCACTTGCAGATTGCCGGTAAATTTCTCGATTTTCTGAATGCGGCTGCCTGCGTAAAGGACCGAAATACGACTTTGCCGTCCGTGTGCAATCTGCAACAATTCATGCGCGAAGGTTTCACGCAGTGGTTGGGTGTCGGTCGAATCACTGACATCGATACCGACCACCAGGTTCAGCAGTTGTTTTTTTCGTAGGCCGGGAGTGTCGTGCCCAAAGCGACGGTGGCTGCGTTTCCAGGTTGATGTTCGGCCAATCCGGCCAGCAGTGCCGACAAACTGGCGCAGAATCTGTTGCCAGGGGATTCTCGGAGGCGCTAGGTAGCTGTTGATCAGTGCTTTGAGCTCGCCAGGAACCTCATGGTGACACTTCTTTGCCGCGTTGCGTACCATTTGCCGAACAACCTGTTCAGATAGCGACACCGGTGTGCGGTCGGCTTCCTGCCAGTATTGATGATCATCAATGGTCGTTGGCTGTTGCCGGTCAGCGGCATCCTCTGCTTGGGCTGTAGAGTTTTGTTCGGGATTTTTCTGCTGCTTTTGATCACCAAAACCGTCTGAAGGTTGATTGCCGAGCTGCGGCACCTGCATAACGCGTTGGTAGTATTCCTCTGCCGCTAAGTTTTCCGGTAGGCGAAACCGGTGTGGTTGCACCGCTTCGGGGGGAAGATTCTCAATCGCTGGATTGATCGCCAGATCACAGGCCAGATCCCAGTGGCGTTCGTTGCGTTCACGGCGTCGGCAGGGATGCAGATGCAGCACATGTTTCAGCAGATGCTCCAAGAGTGCTTCCTGCTCTACGGGCGAAAAAAGCGCAAAGCGTCGCGGATCGATAATCAGAGTTGGGGTGGCATCGGCGATGGTGACGGCAACCGCCCGGTTGCCCGATTGTTGCCGGCGGCGGAACTGCAGCAGAAACTGACCGTAAAACGGTCGCCGCTTCAGGAGCCTGACAATGGCATCCTGAAGTGGCCGGTCAGGCGACATCCTGGCTGATCCGCTGAATGGTTTCGAGAATTACCTCATCATACTTGTCCTGGCAAAGGATCGCCGCAATCGGTGGATTGCGTAGCAGCGATTTGACCAGCCCAAAACACATATCCCGTGGCAGGATATCGATGTAAGCGGCCAGTGCGTCCTGCTGGAATTCCGTCAGGTCAGAATCATTCTGTAGCCGCGCGACCAGGTCGCTCATGCTGGCAGCCTGAACATCATCCCGCTGTTGCTCAGCCTGTTGTGCAACCGCAACCCAGTTGTCCAGAATTTCGGTGGCGGTGAGCGGCCGCAGGCGCTGTTCGGCGCACCACTGCAGAAAAGAGACCGCTGCCTCGCGACCGATGACACCGCTGTAGACTTCCATCTCCAGTTGCTGTGGAAACCGGCAGTGGTGGCGTAGCGTGCTGACCATTTCCCAGGCTCGCTCCGAAGGCTCGACCTGCATATCGTAGCCCTGATTATTGGTCGAAAGCAGCTGCTGATTGCCGGCGATAAACTGACGTACGTCGGTGTCGTATGCCTCTTTTTGAGCGTGTTGTGCCCAGCATTCGGCGTCGGTTTCGACCTGCAAAACAACCATCCGATCGAGTAAGGCGCGATCGAGTGGGGTTACCTGATAGCTGCCGTCCGGTGGATTGATGGCCACCACAACCCGATGTTGTGAGGCAAGTTTATGGGTATGCAGCGAACGCTGTTGGCCTTCTGCAGGTGGTTCGACAAACTGAAAAATGGCCTGTAAGGTGTCTTCCTGTTGCGCCCGGTTTAATTCATCACAGTGAACGATGGTCGGCGCAGCATCAATGTCAGGCCACCAGCTCGGGCGCGACCAGTGCATGACCTGATTGTCCCGATAAGGGATGCCGACCAGGTCTCCAACCTCCATCTGCCCAAGGCGCAGAGGGATATAATCCCGCTCAATCTCCCGGCAAACCTGAATGATTCCGGCAGTTTTTCCGACACCACGATGACCGACGACACAGGGGGTCAAATCGGTTTTAGTGAGGATTTCCTTGAGGACGATTTTCATCTGTTCAATGTTCATAAAATACTCGCTGAATAAAGGCGACTTAAGTTGTCAGCTATAGATAGCATAGAGCCGGAAAGCGGGGCAAGGGTGGGAAACGCAGAAAGTAACTTTGCCGTTGTAATGCAAACATCTCACCCACTTCTTTGTTATTATTTAAGAGTAGGTGTCTCTAAGGCTTTGGAGTTTACATGTCTAGCAGACCGTTATTCCGCATTCGGCGAAATATCTGCACTTTATTGCTGGCCTTACTGGTGTTGTCATGGGGGTACTTTGCTTTTTCATTTACCCGAGATTATCGAACGATAGAGCAACAGTGCATTAAGCATCTCACGACACTTTCCATCGGACTAGAAGAGCATGCCCGCCACATCGTCCGGGTCACCGATATACTGTTGCTTGAAATTGCTCGGCACTATTTTCAGTATTCCGAGGTTGAATTGCAAGCAAGCTTCAGCTCCTGGTTCAAGCGATCGCCAGAACTTGCTGCTTTGGTTGTGGTCGATGTGCAAACTGGTGAGACCCTTTTTACCTTAGAGGATGTAATTCTACCCGAGACCTTTGAACCTGCATCTTTCGTTCGTTCAAGTGCTAAAAAAGATGGTTTGCAGATTGCTGATGGGGTGTTTCCCGGGAGTGATGGTCGGAATTGGCTGGCACTTTTTCGGCACTTCCAATCGAAAGAGCGAAACCTGTTGGCGGTTTTTTTTCTCTATGCGGACAGTCTGCTTGATTTTCAGTCTGATCTCGAACTCGGGCCGAATGGCGCCGTTGCCATATATCATCAGCAGGGGGTCTTGTTGGCTCGAAATCCAGAGGGGGCTCAACTGGCGGGTCGTTCTTATGCTGAGAGCCTGTTGTTTCGTAAATCTATTCCGGACGCCGCGCAGGGGCTTGTCAGGGTTCCTAAGGCTCAAGATGGGATCAGTCGGATTGCAGCTCACCGTAAATTATCGGACTTACCACTGATTGTAACGGTTGATACCTCTGTTAGTGCGGTTTTTTCCGATTGGCAGAAGCGTCTGTTCAATTTCTTAATTATTCAGATCGTCGTCAGTTTGACAATAATAACGTCGCTGGTTCTTTTATTCCGGACTCTGGGCCGGGTAGGCGCGGCTGAAATCGGCTTGGCAGAGCGGGAAGAGCATTTCCGCTCGGTAGCAAACTCCTCGGTTGATGCAGTCATTTCGATTAATACCGC
>CALZLE010000176.1 GCA_945788205.1 uncultured Desulfuromonadales bacterium | reverse complement strand
TTCCACGGAACTTTTTTCATTTCTGGCACCAGCGCCACCGCAACCCCAGCTTCGGCACAAAGACGCTTCATCTCCGGCACGAAGACATCAGGATTCTCGCGGGTCAGTTTGCGGATTTTTGTCAGCGCCTTTTTGAACTTTGCTTTATCGAAAGACTGACAATCGATCTCTTGTGCCAGCAATTCTCCCTGCCGTATCCAGGCGGCCGCAGCTTCGGGCCTGGACTCGAAGCAAGCCGAACGGCGAGCAGCGACAGCGGGTTGCTCCCAAACATTCTGCCAAGCATCGACACTGGCGACGCCGTAAAAGGCCAGTGTTTCACGCAGCAGATCAACCTTGTCAGTCTGCTTTTCTATATAGCCCCGCTCGATCAGGTCTTTGGTCGGAACGGTTTTCAGCCATTTAATATCGGCTTCCAGCCGTTGCCGCTCTTCAAGCTTGGCCAGCTGCTCCCGATACTGCGCTTCAAGGTTGTTCCAGAAACGCGCCGGGACACGGGTCACCAGTTCCAGCCGACTGGCGGTGGTGTAGCTGATCGGTTGCTCGCCTTTGAAAATACGGATCAGGGTCTGCTCTGTAAGCTCCAGCCGCTTGGCCAACTCTTTCTGGCTCATCACCAGCGACTCCATCACTTCGTGCAAAGTCTCACCCGGAGGGACAGCGTAATCAGGTTCAAAAAAGTATTGTTTTTTAGCTTTCATCGCGCACATCTTCTCCCCCTCTAGTGCGTATCTGCAATCGCGACGATCTCGATCTCTGTGACCCGGCTGCGATCAACGCCTCCACCATCTAGAACGGGCAGCGGCTCGTCGGCAGGAATAAACAGCAACCGATAGGGATGCACCAGATCGACCGAAAATTGTCCGGCGCGATTTCCGGTCAATTCATGACAACGTGGTGGCGGCAAATGAGAAATATCGGCCAGCGTATCCGCTGCCGACAATTCCATCAGTCGCTGTTGAAGCTTGCGTGCCATCGTATCGCCCAGCTCTTTTTGCATCTCTCGTTTTTGCGAGCAGGTTTTGTGTAATTTCTTTGTTTTGAATGATATCAGCATATGAATTTTTTTCAAGCAATAGTTAACACAGAACGTTAATTCAAATAAAGCAAATTCAAAAACAAAAAAAGCCACTCAACCGAAAATCGGCCAAGCGGCTTTTACAGACTACCCCATCCTTCTCAAACATCATCACATCCCCCCGAAGTGAATCAACCCTCGTAACTTATGTGTCAAGCTGGGTTAAGTCAAGTATTCTGCTTGCCTCGACAATACATCACTCTTCAATCACATCTTTCGTCGCGCCTGCCCCATCAGAAACTATCTGCACCACAACATCCCCATCACGCAAATTGCTCTCCAGCTTGAGAGTTTTTCCTTCGAGGCGAAAACCCCTCGGGGCCGCACTTAACACAAAAACTTCAACCGCCAACAACCACAAACAGCAGCGCACCACCCAATGCGGTAGCAGCAACAACCAGCCATGGGGGAAGTTTCCACCATGTCAACAATCCGAAAGCCACCAGAGCCAGAATGAAATCCCCGAGAGAGAGAATTCCTCCACTCCAGACCGGGTCGTAAAAGGCAGCGATCAACAGTCCAACCACAGCGGCATTTATGCCACCCAAAGCAGATCGGATGCGAGCCTTTTCCCGCAGTTCACTCCAATAAGGGAGAACTCCGAAGAGCAGCAGGAATGATGGCAAGAAGATTGCCAGCAGGCAAAGCAGGCCACCGATCCAACCGTTAGGGGCTATTTTCATCGCCGCGCCCAAGTAGGCGGAAAAGGTAAAGAGCGGCCCCGGCACAGCTTGTGCCATTCCGTATCCGGCCAGAAACAGATCCTGACCGATCCAGCCCGGTGCGACTACTTGTGCCTGCAAAAGTGGCAGGACAATGTGACCACCGCCAAAAACGAGAGCCCCGGAACGGTAGAAGCTATCAATCAGTGCAACGGTCTGAACTCCGGTTTTCGCCAGCAGCGGCAATACCAGCAGCAAAACAAAAAACAGGCTAAGACTGAAGATAGCCGGTTTTTTTCCGGGGGCTTTCAAGCGGGGGCGTTGCTGATTCGTTTGCTGATCACGGAGAAAAAGTATCCCAAATAGCGCGCCACCGAAGATTGCTCCCAGTTGGCCCGAAACACCGGAGCAGAGCAGCGTAATTAATGCGGCCAGCACCGCGACAAACCTTCGGGACCAGTCGGGGCAAAGAGCTCTGCCCATCCCCCAGATCGCTTGTGCAACGACTGCGACAGCAACAACTTTCAGACCATGCAACCAACCGGTTTGCAGGACTGAGTTTTCAAGCCTGACAACAGCGTAAGAAAAGATAATCAGCATGATGGCTGACGGCAGGGTAAACCCGCACCAGGCGGCCAAGCCACCACGCCATCCGGCTTGAGAAATACCAATACCGATACCGACCTGACTGCTGGCAGGGCCCGGAAGAAATTGACACAGAGCAACCAGATCGGCGTAATCGGTTTCCGAGATAGCGCTTTTTCTCACGACAAACTCTTCGCGGAAAAAACCAAGGTGAGCAACCGGCCCGCCAAAGGAGGTAAAACCTAACTTCAAAAAAGCCAGGAAGACTTCTGTCACGGTCATTTTTTGCATATCTGGAATTCTACCTGCTATTGTCCGTTTTGCTGAGAGAGATTTTCTCTTAATGTAACCGTTTGAAATGTTTACACTTGACAAACATTACCAAGACGGTCATATTTTACACACAGTCGCTTTGTTGTAGCAGGCGAAGCGCTTACCTCCAGAAACATTGCCCCGTGATCCCCCTCCTTGGTCACGGGGCTTTTTTCTGCCACAACGCGCCGACTGTAGTAAACTGATTCGATCATTCTAAATATGAGTCATCGAAAGGATTCTAAAATGGAAGACACCCGCATCGCCCGTGCCAGCGTCCCTGCCCTGGATAATATTTTAGGGAAAACTTTTCCGGTTTTAGATCACGGCCATGTCCGGGTGATCGATTATATGGGCGACGATGCGGCGATCGTTCAAGCCGCGCGGGTCTCTTATGGCGCAGGGACAAAGCAAGTCCATGAGGACCGTGGGCTGATCCGTTATTTGCTCCGCAACGCCCACACGACTCCCTTTGAGATGTG
Organism: uncultured Desulfuromonadales bacterium; assembly: GCA_945788205.1. Classification (GTDB taxonomy): domain Bacteria; phylum Desulfobacterota; class Desulfuromonadia; order Desulfuromonadales; family Geopsychrobacteraceae; genus Malonomonas. Next base: position 1,080 of record CALZLE010000176.1, on the reverse strand, counting down.
CAAACTCAAGCTCCACATCCGCGTCCCGATGGACTGCTGGCGACAGTGGATTCGCCACCGAACGGCATCGGTTAACGAATACAGCACCCGCTACTCCGAAGCGATCGCAGATCAGCAATCGACTCTCCCGGGAGAATGGCGCACACAGGCGACGCAAAATAAGCAGGGGAGCGAAGGTTTTCTCGCAACCGATACCGGCAAAGCTCTCACTGCTGCCGAAGAACATTTTCATCAAACGGCCAGTGATCTCTACCACTCGCGCCTCGAATCGGGCGTTGCACGGGAACAGGCCCGCAAGGACCTCCCTCTCTCGACTTACACCGAGGCTTACTGGGCTATCGATCTCCACAACCTGCTGCATTTTCTCCAGCTACGGATGGATGGTCACGCGCAGTACGAAATCCGCCAGTACGCCACCCTGATCGGCGAAGAGATTGTTTCGCAATGGGTTCCATCAGTCTGGGAAGCCTTTAAGGACTATCGTGTCAATGCGACGCGCCTCTCCGGTCTGGAAAAGGAACTGTTGCGATTGTTGATTGCTGGAGAACAGACGGCGGCAAAGGACTGGCTGATTGCGCGGGGTTGGTTTAATCCGAAAACGGGCAAAAAGTCGCGAGAAGCCAAAGAGGTTGAGAGCAAGCTTGAAGAGCTCGGGCTAGAAATGTGCCTATAAAACAAAAGGGATAAACATTTTCGACCGCTTGATATAGTCCCGATAAGCGTCGCCGAAAAAGGCACAATTTTCCTGTTCCTCGACTCGTGCGGTAACGATCAGAAAAAACGTGACCAGAACCCCGACGCCAACGGTCAGTACGCTCAAATACTTAAAGCAAGCACCCCAGGCGAGAAACAGCAGTGAACCGTACATTGGATGGCGAACGTAGCGGTACAAACCTTTTTCGACCAGATTTACGGTATTCTCAAAGTCATGGTTCGCGGGAAAGTTTTCCCGCTGCTGAGAGCCACCGTGCCGTTTAAGCAACAACAACCCTTGAACAACAAAAACTATCGACGTCAGCAAAAAGCCCCAGGAAATAAATTGATGGAGAGAAAAAAGTTGTTCAAACCAGTAGGGGTGAT
>CALZLE010000175.1 GCA_945788205.1 uncultured Desulfuromonadales bacterium | reverse complement strand
GAGCTCATGCGAAAAACTAGACTTTCACTTTAGAAGAAACTCTTAGGAAAGGGCGACCAGCAATGGTCGCCCTTTTTTTATCTGTCGTAGAAAATCCCGATTTCTGTCACGACCCGATCAATATCCTCTTGTGTCACATCAAAATGAGTCACTAAACGGATTGCTTGCCCAACACCAATCAAGATGTGGCGCTCTTTTAAAAAGCATTGCAACGCTACTGATTCATCGTCAGGAAGATCGATAAACACCATGTTGGTCTGGTTTTCTTCCCGGCGAACAACAATATCAGCAATGTTCTGCAATCCGCCGGCTAACCGTTCGGCCAGCTGGTGGTCCTCTTGCAGGCGTTCGATATTATTCTCCAGCGCGTAAATACCAGCTGCTGCGATGATTCCGGACTGACGCATGCCGCCACCCAGCATTTTACGCCAGCGGCGAGCTTTTTCGATTAGCTGCTGTTCGCCACAAAGGACCGAACCGACTGGCGCTCCCAACCCTTTAGAGAGGCAGAGCGATGCCGTATCGAACGGCTTAACGATTTCCGCAATCGAACATTGATGAAAGACCGCAGCGTTAAATGCCCGGGCACCGTCCAAATGCAAGCCCAATTGATGCAGACCGACAAAATCCCGGGCCTCGGCCAGATAATTCATCGGCAGCGCCTTACCCGCCTGCGTGTTTTCCAGACTAAGTAGAGTCGTCCGGGCATAATGCGAATCATCCGGTTTGATGTAACCTGCCACTAACTCCAGATCGAGGCTGCCGTCGGCAGAGAATTCAAGCGGCTGTGGTTGAATACCACCGACAATTGCCGCCCCACCAGCTTCGTACCGATAATTATGCGCCTGCTGTCCGGTGATATATTCATCACCCCGCTGGCAATGTGCCAAAAGTCCGAGAAGGTTCCCCTGGGTACCCGTCGGTACGAACAGAGCAGCATCGGTGCAAGTCATCTCAGCAATCAATGACTCCAACCGGTTGACGGTCGGATCCTCACCGTAAACATCATCACCCACCTCAGCGGCCGCCATCGCCTGACGCATCCTGACACTCGGCAAAGTGACGGTATCACTGCGCAAATCGATTGTTTTCATCTATTCCCCAAAGAGCTTTAGTGGCACAGAATACGTTTTATTTAACAGGTTTTGTCGCCGGTCGGCGTTGGTCGATAACAATGTTACTGCCCGGCCGCTGTTTGGCCAACTGTTTCGTTTCGGTACAGATATCGACAATTTCCAGAGCAGATGTCACCTTCCGTTTGCTCAGATCAATTGCGCCCATACTAAGACTGATCAATGGATACTGACACTCCTTGCCTTCTCTATCGGTCGCAACAACATACCCGCGCGCGACATCTTCTGCAGAGTAAAGCTCTGTCCGCCCCTGATCAATCCGCTGAATAATTTCGGCTGTCACCGCAGCCTGCTTTTCCGCAGGGACGACCAGGACAAAATCATCGCCGCCGATATGCCCCAGAAACGACTCGCAACAACCATTGCTCTGCAGTGCAACCCGGATAACATTGGCAGTAAAACTGATGACATTATCCCCTTGAGCGAAGCCATAGGTGTCGTTGTAAGCTTTAAAATTATCCAGGTCGGCGTAAACAACACACGCTGGCTCATCTGCATCGACCAGCCTTTGCAGCTCTTGAAGGATGCTGGTGTTACCCGGCAGACCGGTATTCGGGTTTGCATCTAATGCCAATCGGTTTAGACGCTGTAGTTCATTGATGGCATCACTGAGTTTAAACTGATTTTTGATTCGTGCTTTGACGGTGGGGGCATAAAACGGTTTGACGATATATTCAACCGCCCCAACGGAAAAACCTTTTTCTTCAGCAGCAACCTTACTTAACGAGGCCAAAAAAATCACCGGCAATGCTGCCGTTGCGTCCTGCGCTTTTAGTTGCCGGCAAATTTCAAAGCCATCCATGTCGGAAAAACTGGTTTCAAGTATCACCATGTCGATCTGAACTTTTTTCAGTTGCTTAAAAACATCAGCACCATTTTTTGCGGTGACAACGTGATAATCGTCTTTCAGAGCACCAATTGTTGTTGCCACGCTCAACAGGTCGGGATCAGCAAGCAAAATTCTTTTTTTGTCGGCAGAAGTCATAAAACACCTTGAGTTGGTGAAAAATCATTTTTACCAAGCACGTCTACAGCCTGCTGATTCACAGCAAAAGGTGAAGCACCGCATATAGCGACTTGAACAAAACAGCAGCTACTGCTAGTTTTGCTTACAAGTATCGTCGAAAATTAAACATAATCAAGGTGATGGCCGATAAGATAGGAAAACGTACGTTTTTCGAACAGGATTCAAGGAACAGGAACATGGTAAAAAACCTTCTTATATTAGTCCTGCTACTCGTTGTGATTGCGGCAATTATTTTCGGGGTCACCTATATGGGCTTGCAGGTCGACAACCAGACCAAGTATCAGCATCCGATCACGCGTCCCGGTGCCGGCTGGTAACAGCTACCACCAAGAAGCGATCACGGTTTTGAAGCTCTGAAAGCAAAAACTCAGCTGAGTCGTCGTTCAGAACCGTCGTAGTCAATCCCACCGACCCCACGGACAGGGTCAAGGCCTACCCTGGCCCAACCATCATTCCGCTCAAATTGATCAATTTGCCTAGAATCGATCAGGGTACCCAACAGAGCTGGACTGATACGGTCTTTAACGCCATTTTTGTAAACCACATTGATTTTTGTACTCCGCCTGAAAAATGCCATGCTGTACTCCTTTCCATTTAATATTCCTAGCTAACATCATACAACTTTTCCTTCATTTTTCAACACCCCCAAACCTAAACTTACCTCTATTTATTAACATGTTAGAAAGGTTTCAAAAATGGACTTTGCCATTTCATTAACATTTTTATCACCTTACAAATCTTTATCATTTCCACAATTGACCTTATCAACAACAGAGCAGACAATACTCGACAATCTCAATATAGGAGTAATTACATGAATAAAGCCCTGATTTTCTTACTGATGATGACCCTTTCCATTCTGCTCAGCTCCCAAGCGTTGGCAAAATCTTTTGGCGCCGGCCTGAGCCTCAAGCAAAGCACTCCACTTTCAACCATTCTGGCTAATCCGGATGCCTACGTTGATAAGAAGGTTCAAATCGATGGCATCATTATCGATGTCTGTGAGCGTCGTGGTTGCTGGCTCTACATCTCTGGCGATAAGCCCTTTGGGAAAATCCGCGTGAAAGTGATCGATGGCAAGATTGTTTTTCCGCTCGAAGCACGCGGCAAACAGGGAAAAGTTGAAGGAGTGATAGAAAAATTCGTCCTGAGCAAACAGCAGGTCATACAACGCGAAAAGCACTATGCCGATGAGCGGGGCGAGAAATTCGACCCCGCAACTGTCAAATCGGGGGAGACAGTTTATCAGTTACGCGGCCTCGGGGCTGAGATCGCAGGACTGTAAAATCGATCATGAACTGGCGTAAGTGGAACTATGCTATCCATCGTGATCTCGGCTTTCTCTGCATCGGTCTAACGCTGATTTACGCCCTCTCGGGGATAGCCGTCAATCATATTGCCGATTGGAACCCGAACTACGTCATCGAGCGGGTCGAAGCACAAATCGACCCACTGCCGAGCGGCGTGATCAACCCAATCATCATCCCGCAAATTCTGCAACAACTGGGTGAACTGAACGGGCATGAAAACGCCTTTCAGCCCGATCCGGACAACCTGTGGATTTATGTTGAAAAGCGGATGATCCGCGTCCATCTGCCGAGTGGCAGTGTTAAACACGAAAGAGTTAAGCGACGCCCTTTTTGGTACCCGCTCAACTTTCTGCATTTGAATCATCCGAAAAAGGCTTGGACTTGGGTCGCCGACGTTTACGCTGGGGCCTTGTTTCTGTTGGCGATCAGCGGCATGCTGATGATTTCGAAAAAGACCGGTCTTAAAACCCGCGGACTGGTCCTGACTCTGGCGGGAATTGCGCTACCACTGCTGTTCCTGATGGTCTATTACTGATCTGCGGCCAACCCTGCAGCGATCCCAGCCATCAAACGTTCAACAATCAGCAGGTGGGTTGCTTTACAATCCTCCAATTCGTACAGGTCGGAAAAATCGAGCGGCGCGCCGAAATTGATTGCTCCACGCTGGCCGAAACCGGGGAATCGCCAAAGGTTGATGCCGGTCAAAGCAGTCGGGATAACCACCGGCCGGTGATCGTAAATCAGTTTACCAACCCCTCGATTTCCCTTGCCCAGCTTGCCATCTTTATTCCGAGTCCCTTCCGGGAACAGCATTACCTTTTCGGTCTGTAACAGCTGGCCGAGATATTTTCCGGCCCGGACATCACGCCCCCGTTTCACCGGAAATGCTCCTAAAGAGCGATAAAAAGCCCCCAACAGCCAATGTTCAAACAACTCCTCTTTGGCTGGAGCCCAAACCATCTGAAAAGGATGCTGAAAAAATACCGCCGTTGGCAGAAATACCGTGTCGTACCCGGAGATATGATTAGCCGCCAGCAGAACCCCACCCTCTTCCGGCAGATGCTCGCCTCCGATCACTTTTAAGCGATTGATGATTTGCGCATAAAAAGCAATTATAGATGCGGAAAACATCACCCAATAGCGGCGTAAAATCGATACCTGCAAAATGTTTATCTCCTTGGTCGGCCTGAATTGAACTGAATTCTATAGTAGAGCGGCGACAGGCGCAACAGCTGTTAGCGACCGGAAAAATCTTGCGACAACCAGCGAGTTCACGCATTATACCCTTCTCTTATTAATATTTTGTCAAAGGATTAAGAATCATGGGTTGGATTTCAGGAATAATCGGTGGCGGCCTTGGCGCGATGATCGCCGGGCCGATCGGTGCAGTTATCGGTGCAACTATCGGCGCAGGTATGGGCGGAGGACAACAGTTGCAACAGGGTGCTGGCTTCCGCCTCAACCAGACCCAGCAGCGCCAGGCGATCTTTTTTACCGCAGCATATTCGATGGTCGGCAAACTGGCCAAAGCTGATGGCCGGGTCTGTCCCGACGAAATCGCCGCAATTGAGAAAATCTCCAGAGAAGCTCTCGGTCTGGATGCGCAAACCCGCGATTACGCCAATAAAGTTTTCGCGCAGGCGAAAGACAGCCCTGACTCTTTTGCCAGCTACGCTCAACAATTCAGCGACCTGTTTGCTCACGACCAGCAACTTTGCAGTTTTATGATGAGTTTTCTGTTTCAAGTCGCCATGGCTGACGACGACCTGCACCCGCAGGAAGAAGCGATGCTGCTGGAAGCGAAAACGGCATTCCGGTTACCGGAGAGTCTCTACAATTCCTTGCGCAGCAGATATGTTGGCCACACCTCATCATCCGTCAGTTTGAAAAAACACTACGAAACCCTCGGTGTCGCCAGTGACGCAACCACTGCTGAAATCAAAAAAGCCTATCGGCAAAAAGCGTCGGAATTTCATCCTGACAAAATTGAAGGAAAAGGATTACCGCCAGAATTCATAAAATTTGCCAATGATCGACTGGCGGAGATCAATGAAGCCTACGATAAGGTAATGAACTCACGAAAATAGCTCACAACCTCCTTGGGCAGACGGTCTGCCCTGCTGATGGAACCGAAACAAGCTAATCTCCTGCGAGGGTTAATAGATGTCGAAGTTGATCGATATGCCTGCCTGGAAGGCGCTGGTTGAGCATCAAAAAACCATTGCGAACCTGCATCTGCGACAGCAGTTTCGTGATGATCCGGAACGTGCCGAGCGCTTTTCTCTGCGCCTGAACGATATTCTGTTCGATTATTCCAAGCACCGCATCACAGCGCAAACCAAGAAGTTGCTGATCGATTTGGCGCAGCAATGCCGACTGACAGAAAAAATCGAGCAGATGTTTGGTGGCGAAAAAATAAACACCACCGAACAACGGGCGGTCCTGCATATCGCCCTGCGGAATCGCAGTAATCGACCAATCGTGGTTGATGGTCAGAATGTTATGCCGCAAATCAACGCAGTCCTCGATAAGATGCGTGGGTTCTGCGAGCAGGTCCGTAGCGGAATGTGGCTGGGGTTCAGTAACAAACCGATCCGTGACATCGTCAATATCGGTATCGGCGGTTCCGACCTCGGTCCACTGATGGTTACCGAAGCACTCAAGCCGTACAGCCATCCCGACCTGAATGTTCACTTCGTATCCAACGTCGATGCAACCCACATCAGCGAAACGCTAAAAAAACTCGATCCACAGACCACTCTGTTTCTGATCGCTTCAAAAACTTTCACCACCCAGGAAACTCTGGCCAACGCTCACACGGCACGCCAGTGGCTGCTGGATGAATTTAACGATCAAGCGGCGGTGGCCAAACACTTTGTTGCTATTTCCACCAACAGGGAACTGGTCTCTCAATTCGGAATCGACCCGGCCAACATGTTCGAATTCTGGGACTGGGTCGGCGGCCGTTATTCGCTCTGGTCGGCGATCGGCCTGTCAATCGCGCTTTATGTGGGAATGGATAATTTTGAGAAGTTGCTCGACGGCGCTCATCAGGTTGATGAACATTTCCGCACTGCTCCTTTTGAGGAGAATATACCGGCACTGATGGGGCTGCTCGGCATCTGGTACAACAATTTCTGGGGCGCCGACAGTCACGTGATTCTTCCCTATGACCAGTACTTGCACCGGTTCCCGGCCTATTTTCAACAAGGCGATATGGAGAGCAGCGGCAAACAGGTAACGCTTGATGGCGAACCGGTCGATTACTCAACCGGCCCGATCATCTGGGGCGAGCCGGGCACTAATGGTCAACATGCCTTTTACCAACTGATCCATCAAGGCACCAAACTGATCCCGGCTGACTTTCTCGCCCCGATTGAAAGCCACAACCGGCTGGGCGATCACCACCAACTCCTCCTGTCAAATTTCTTTGCCCAACCGGAAGCGCTGATGACCGGCAAAACCGAAACCGAAGCACGGGCAGAGATGACGGCCGAAGGGCTGTCGGACGAGCGGATCGAACAATTGATGCCACACAAAGTTTTCCCCGGCAACCGGCCAAGCAGCTCTTTTTTGTTCAAGAAACTGACTCCAGAAACCCTCGGCTCTTTGATTGCCTGCTACGAGCATAAAATATTCACCCAGGGCGCGATCTGGAATATTAACCCCTTCGATCAGTGGGGTGTCGAATTGGGCAAGCAGCTGGCAAAAAAAATCCTGCCGGAGCTGACTGATGACTCAGACATCTGCAGTCACGATTCCTCGACCAACCAGTTGATTAATTATTATCGCCGGCATAATAACAATCACTGACCGAGCAGTCCGTGAAAAACATTTCGATTAAAATGCAGGGCAAAATGCCGTTTCATAAACTCTTGTTTTTTCAATCATTTCAGCTTGATAGTTTTTTTAATATTTAACCAGCCAAGGTTATCAACAGCAACTGTTGATAACCTTTTGAAAAGCATCAAGCAGGCGGCTCAAAAAGCTCAGATATCAGCATTTCTTCCTTTTTGCTCGATATTTATGCAACTAATGAAAGTGTCAGAGTTTCAGCAACTTAGAAATCTGATCAAATATTACAGAATTGATTTGCTCATTAATTATTGATTTTCCCATTTTTAAAAATGAAAAAAACCGGTACGGTCATTGCTATGTTGACATACGGCAGACCATTGACGATCGCCAATGAGAGGGCGCCCGATTATTCCCCACGGCCCGCTTGGGACTTTGTATGAGTGGGCAACAAAAAAGCTTTCAAGCAAAGCTGATGCTGCCGATTCTATTCAACACGATCCTCGCTCTGTCGGCACTCTACGCGCCCCAACCCCTGCTCCCAACTCTCAGCAATGAATTCGGCGTCAGTCGAGAAGCGGCGGCGGCATTAACCACTGTCACATTTATCCCGCTGGCCATCGCCCCGCTCCTCTACGGCTTCCTGCTCGAATCGATTTCCGCAACCCGCTTATTAAAACTGGCCGTTGCACTGCTGGCAATTTCGGAGCTGATCTTTGCCGCGAGCGGAAGCTTTTCGCTGCTCATCAGTATCCGCTTGTTTCAAGGGCTGCTGATTCCGGCGATTCTGACTGCGCTGATGACTTACATTTCGCAGCACTCGAGTGGAGAAACAATTCAACGCAGCATGTCGATCTATATCGCTGCGACAATTATCGGCGGGTTTGCCGGGCGGGCAATTTCTGGCCTGATCGCTAATCTTTTCGGCTGGCAGTTTAGTTTTGTCATCCTTGCTATCAGTTTGTTTATCGGCTTTCTGCTGCTCCATCGCCTGCCTGAATCGACCACCGTGAGACTGTCGCGGCCAAGTCCGCAGGCCTTGCTAAAAACCCTGCATAAACCCTCGTTCCTTCCGCTTTACCTCACGGTCTTCTGCCTGTTTCTCGCCTTTGCGGCCGTCATGAACTACCTGCCGTTCCGCCTGACTGAATTGAGTGAACAAGCCGATTCACTGCGCATCGGGATGATGTACTCTGGCTATACGATGGGTATCGTCACCTCACTCGGAGGGCCGGCCATCTGCCGCTGGCTTCGGGGTGAAGGCCGCACCATCCAACTTGGACTGTTGGCCTTTGCTGCGACCCTGTTCGGCCTAGCAACGAGCCAAATCTGGTTACTGTTCGCTACCATGTTTCTTTTCTGTGGTGCCATGTTTCTGGTTCATTCCACCGCGTCCGGATTAATCAACCGAATGGCTGGCAGCGACAACCAAGGACTGACAAACGGGCTCTACGTTGCCTTTTATTATTCGGGCGGAGCGATCGGTTCCTTTGCTCCGGGACTGATTTACCGATCTTTCGGCTGGAACGGCTTTCTCATTCTGCTGGCCGTAATCTGCCTGCTCGGGCTCCTCTGCAGTCGTCAAATCAAACAGGTTACGCTCCCGGCCGAATAGCTGGCTGTCAAAACCAGCTTGTGCTATGGTGCGCCCTCTGTAACATCAGTAAACAAGGTTCATGCAAGGAGAGACACATGCTGCCCGGTCAACATTATCAATTGACAGTGGAAAAAATTGACCCAAAAGGTGCCTGGCTGACTGGCGAAGGGGAAAACATTCTGCTGCCAAGCCACGAATGCCCGAACGGGCTGACAACCGGCAGTGAGCTTGAGGTCTTCATCTACCTTGATCGCAACAGTGAACTCCGCGCGACCACCCGCGAACCCTTGGCCGAAGTCGGTCAATTCGCTCTGCTACAGGTCACCAGCATTGGTCCGCACGGGGCTTTTCTCGACTGGGGACTGGAGAAGGACCTGCTGTCACCTTTCAGCGAACAACCGCAGAAAATGCTCGAAGGCCGCAACTATCTGGTCTACGTCTGCCACGATCCACAAAATCGACCGATTGCGTCGGCTCGACTGGAGCGGTTTGTCGAAAAAGAGAATCAGGACCTAAAAGAAGGCGATGAAGTCGAGCTGCTGATCTGGGCCTTCACCGATCTGGGTGCCAAGGTGATCGTTAACGACCGCTACGAAGCAATCCTCTATCGTGATGAAGTCCCACCCGGCCTGAAACGGGGTGATCGTGGCCAGGGTTACGTGTTGCGGATTCGCGAAGACCGGCGTATCGATATTTCACTCCGGCGGCCCGGTGCTGCTGGCGTAGCCGATGCCCGCGACGTAATCATTGAAGCACTTCAGGAAGAGGGTGGTTTTTTACCACTGCACGACAACAGCCCACCAGAACTCATCCGCAGCCAGCTGGGACTGAGCAAGAAACAGTTCAAAAAAGCGCTCGGTGGATTGTATAAAGAAAAACGGATCGAACTGAGTCACAAGGGGGTGCGCCTGTTGAAATAATCTCAGCTCAATTCAGCCAGCGCTGCAGTGATCTCTTCCGGTAACTGCGGCCGGCCTTTGGCGTTAACTCCGGTACCGGTCACCCACCCTTTGAGCACCAGCTGATCGTCCGGTTGCAAATAAACATCCTGCCGAAACCGATAGCGCAGCGGTGAAATCCGCTCGAGAATCAAGCCGATCCAGAACCGATCACCACTCCGTAACGAGCGCTTGTATTCCAGCTCTGATTTGATCACCACCAGATTCAGTCCCCGCTCGGCCAGCTCCGCAAAATCGAGCCCCAGAGTCTTGATAAATTCGTGCCGACAATGTTCCAGGTAATTCTGGTAGACCGCATTGTTGACCACCCCCTGCATATCACACTCGTAATCCCGCACCTGAAGTTCAAGGCGGAACTGATATTTTTTCATCGATCACTCCCTCATTTTAATACTCTCTGATTTGCTCGTCATCTAGCCATACTTCATTGTGGAAAAACAACCATTGGTTCGAAAACTTTAATCACCAGAGCAGAAAAATAAACTTTACAGGGACAACTTTCTCCATTTAAATATGGGGATTATTTGATGTTTGATCGACAGCTGTTCTGTCGGAATTCGAAATGAGGTTGCCATGAACAAAGAAGCGTCACCCAAGTTGAGCTGTACCAGCTGTAGTCAAATCTGGCAGAAGCAGGGCACGACCAGCTGCTGGAGCGAACCGGATCAAGGGCCAACAACACCAAACTACTGCCCGAGCGAAAACGAACAGCAAATTATCAGCGAAAGTTTTCAACGCTACCTCGGTGACGAGGAAGATGCAAAACTGGCCAGAGTCGCCGCCCAGGTTGAAGGCCTCTGTTACCAGCCTATCCCCGGCAGCGACGCGGTTAATGCGCGCTGGACGCGGGTTGAAGACACCATCGCCCTGGCCAAATTGATGGGCTATCAAAAAATCGGCATCGCCACCTGTATCGGGCTCCTCGACGAAACCAATACACTGTGTAAAATTCTCACCGCCCAAGGTCTCGAACCATTTTCTGTCTGCTGCAAATCAGGAAGTATCGACAAGCTGGAACTCGGACTGAAGGAGCAGGAAAAAGTCCGACCCGATACCTTTGAGCCGGCCTGCAACCCAATCGCTCAAGCAGAATTACTCAACAAAACAGGGACCGACATGAACCTGATCATCGGGCTTTGTGTTGGCCACGACATGCTGTTTTCCAAGTATTCGAAAGCGCCTGTTTCGACCATCGTGGTGAAAGATCGTGTCACCGGACACAATCCGGCTGCCGTACTCTACGGTCAGAATTTCTATTTCAAGCGCCTGCAAAAACAGCCTGTAATCGAAACAGATGAGGACTAACCAGTCGGCGATAATTGGCAAAAAAACATCACCAAGCAAATATTTTTAGCAAACAGAAATCCCCTACTAATTTGTGTGTTTTATTCTTGACACCAATGCTAGTGATTAATATATTTCAAAACAAGCAATCTTACGGAGGAAATAAAATATGAAACTTTCGACCAAAAGCCGCTACGGTGTACGAGCTATGTTCGACATGGCCTACCATGCAGGCTCACTACCAGCACAAATCAAAGACATTTCCCGGCGGCAGAACATTTCGCCCCGTTATCTGGAGCAGATTTTTCAAGACCTGAAAAAAGCTGGCTTACTAAAAAGCCGCCGCGGCCCTCAAGGGGGCTACAGCCTGGCCAAATCAGCTGACGAAATTACCGTCAAAATGATCGTTCTGGCTGCAGAAGGTGAACTGCAGCTGGTAGACTGCGTCAAAAATCGACGCAAAAAGGGCGAAAAAGCCCCAGCCTGTGACTTTGACAATCAGTGCTTAACTCAGCACCTGTGGGCCAAAGCGAGCCAACTTCTCGGTGACTACTTCGACTCAATCACACTGAAAGACCTCTGTGACCAAGGGAAAGAGATGGGCCTCGAGAAAGAGTTGGACCACCGATTTATGTACTTTATCTAACCGACAGCCTGCTGATAGCAGGCTGTTTTTGTTGGGGAACTGTTCTCTCCAGAGCAGTTAGGAGACCAAATGTCAAAATCAACAAGCAACAGCTCTCTTGACCAAATCGGCAATACGCCCCTGGTCAAACTGACATCCTTATGTCAACCGGGCGGGGCGACACTCTGGGCAAAACTGGAAGGGAGCAATCCCGGCGGCAGCATTAAAGATCGCATTGCCTTGGCGATGATTGAAGATGCTGAAAATAAGGGACTGCTTTCACCCGGAATGACAATTGTTGAACCGACCAGTGGCAACACAGGTATTGGCCTGGCAATGGTCGCCGCAGTAAAAGGCTACAAGTTGATTTTGACGATGCCGGAAACCATGAGTCAGGAACGCTGCCGACTGTTCAGCTCATTCGGCGCCGAACTGGTTCTCACCCCCAGCTCCCGTGGCATGCTCGGTGCCATCAAAGCAGCAACCGATCTGGCGACAGAAAAATCGGCGTTTATGCCGCAACAATTTTCAAACCCGGTCAATCCAGCTGCCCACGAAAAAACAACCGGCCCGGAAATCCTAGCAGCGCTGGACGGACAGGTTGACATGTTCGTCGCTGGTGTCGGCACCGGTGGAACCATCACTGGTGTCAGCCGTTGCTTACGCAAGCAGAAACCAGAGGTGAAAATTGTCGCCATCGAACCAGCCAACTCAGCAACCCTCTCTGGCGGTGATGTTGGACCCCATGCAATTCAGGGTATCGGCGCGGGCTTTGTGCCGGACATCCTTGAACAGGACAGCTACGACCAGGTTGTCACGGTGAAAGATGAAGAAGCAATCCGGATGACCAAAAAACTGGCGGTCCAGGAAGGTCTGCTGTGCGGCATCTCTTCCGGAGCCAATGTGTCTGTTGCCGCCAAACTTGCCAGCAAAATGGACAAGGATCAGAACGTCGTCACCATTATCTGCGATACCGGAGAACGGTATCTATCAACCGGAATTTTTGATTGAATATATGAACCTGACTGAAAAATACCACAACCTCAAGCAATCGTTAGCCCAGTTTGATTCTGTTGTGGTGGCCTTTTCTGGCGGCGTCGACTCAACCTTTCTGCTCAAAGTT
>CALZLE010000174.1 GCA_945788205.1 uncultured Desulfuromonadales bacterium | reverse complement strand
GTTTTACGGATGATTTTTAGAGACAATTTTGAAACGCTTTTAACTGGCAAAGTAGATGAAGACAAAGGACTAAGTGTGGCTGATTTGTTGATGGCAGCCAAGGCTGAGAAAACATAACGTTGCCACACTAGGCTTTTAAAGAAGGGGGCGCAAAGAAAAAATGGCAATTTTTTCCCAATTGAAGAGCCATTTTATTCGCAAGCAATATGCGAAAATAACACATGACCTCAGCGTTAAGGATCCTAAAGAATTCATCGCAACCGGTGAGCGCAACCTGCTGAAAGCGTTTCAGAGTGCCGCAGAACAGGTCCCTGCCTACCGACAACTCCTGCGCGAAAAAGGGGTGACCCCTTCGGCTATTACTTCCGTGGAGGTTCTCAAGGCCAAAGTCCCGATTATTAACAAAGATATGGTTTTCCCAAATAACGAACTGCGCAGTCTCTGTGCAGGGGGGCACCTGGATGATATTTGCTCAATTTACTCAAGTTCCGGGCATTCGGGAGTTTTTTCCTTCGGCGTGCAGACATGGAAAAATGCTTCAAACGCCGCCATAGAACTGGAGTATGTTTTTGATCTATATTTTAATATTTTCAGTCGAAAGACGCTGCTGATTAATTGCCTGCCAATGGGGGTCAAGATCCCCACCCGCACCCTGCCTGTTGCTGAAACCAGTGTCAGGGCTGATGTTATCCATGCGTTGATAATAAAACTTGCCAAGGAGTTTGATCAATTTATTTTGGTGGGGGAAAGCCCTTTTCTGAAAAAGGTTATAGAAGAGGGGGCGGAAACGGACATCCCGTGGCCTGATCTGATTGTGCATGTGATTACGGGTGGCGAGTTTATTGCTGAGAACTATCGTTCTTATCTGGGGCATCTTTTAGGCATCGATTTCGAAAATCCTGAAGGTGGCATGATTACAATAAATATGGGGCTATCTGAACTGTCATTGAGCATTTTCAGGGAACAACCGCAGACTATTGCCCTCAGGCGACTTGCCCATAGCGACCCCAAGGTGCGTTATGAATTATTTGGCGTAGGCGTGGAAATTTGCCCTCTAATCATGCAGTATTCCCCCCAAAGTACCTACCTGGAAACTGACCTCGGCCCTGGCGGGAGTCCCGAGCTGGTTGTGTCAATCCTGGATAAAGCTGCCAAGATCCCTTTGATTCGCTACAATACTGGCGATACGGCGCGGATACTGACGTATAATGAAATGAAAGGGTTGCTTGAGTCGGTCGGGTTAGCGGAGTTTTTGCCAGAGTTCAAGCTGCCTTTTGGCTTAGTTTGGGGAAAGAAATTAGCAGTCACATCGAAAAATGAGCAAAGCCTTTCAGTCCATGAGGTTAAAGAAGCTTTGTATCGAGATTTTAAACTGGCCGGGCGAGTTACCGGCAATTTTCATATTGCCGAGGGAGATGAGGGCGTAACTCTGCTGGTGCAATTAAAGGCCGGTTTTGCGGAATCGGACGACATGCAATCTTCTTTCGCCGAGTCGCTAAAGATCTATAACAGAACGGGGGTCGACATCAACTTTGTGCCTTACAGGGAATTCCCCTACGGAATTGAACATAATTTTGAGATAAAAAATAAATACATCTGAACGGAAAGACGCAAATCCCCGGCCATTTCACGCCCCTTGGTTGTGAATGAAAAATCAACAAAAGCGAGGTTTGGACCATGACAAATTATTCTCAGAATTCGAGCCCGGATTATCAAGCCCTGGTCAGTCGCAATATCGGTCTTCTCAGCGAAGAACAACAGGAGCGACTTAGGACCTGTAAAACAACCGTTTTTGGTATGGGTGGCATCGGTGGCACTGCGTTTGAGGTGTTGGTTCGTTGTGGCATCGGAAATTTCAGTATTGTTGATAAAGATACCTTTGAGCCGACAAATATGAACAGGCAGATATTTTCTCACCCGCAGACTATGGGACGGATGAAGATCGATGTCGCCGCGGAATGGGCCAAGCAGATCAACCCCGATATCCAGGTAGATAGATTCGACCGGGTTGGCGAAGATAATATTGGCGAAATATTACAAGACGCAGATGTGATCGTGCAAGGCATCGATCAACTGCTGCCGTGTATCATCGCCTCGCGCAAAGCGCGGCAGATGGATATCCCCCTGGTGGAGGGGTGGGCGATCCCCTATGGCAACGTGCGTACTTTTACCTCCCAGACCCCAACGCTAGAGGAGGCCTATGGTCTGCCGACAAAAGACCGGCCTGTCTCGAGCATAAGCGAAGAGGAATTCAAAAAACTGGGGACGGAACTACTTTTGGGTTTGGCTAAAATCGAGGGGGTGGATGATTTTTATAACGAAGCGACGAAAAAACGTGTTGCCGAAGGCCACCTCACGTCATTTGCCCCTATGGTTTGGCTTACTTCGGTGTTGATGGCGCTTGAGGCGGTCAAGGTGCTGTTGAACTGGGGGGACATTGCCCTTGGCCCGAAGTTCACGCTATATGATCCATTTAAACATAGAATTCCCGCACAGTACTCCTGAATGTCAGCAATTTAGCCTGGAAATTGAAGAGAAACAAACGGGCTGCGACAAAGGAGCACGAAAAATTGCCATGCATGCACAGGGCATCCTGACCCAATAACGCTCCCTGCTGCTACGGGCTCAGGCATGCCGGGTCAGTTTTACTTCAAACTCAGGCACTAAGCTGTCTTTCGAACCACTACCTTTGGTTGGGTGCTTGAACCGTTTTTTTTTACCAGGTATACGAAGTGATAAAAGGGGCTGCAGCAGATCTGCTGCAGCCCCTTCTTGATGATGTGATTTTAAGGACTTTCTACCCCTGAGAGCAGGATAGCCTATTAGTTCTCTTTTTTACCTTTCCTGTAACCAGCAGCCACCAGGCCCACCAGACCTAAGCCCAGTAAGGTGACGGTGCCTGGCTCAGGGACAAGGTTTGTAATAGTGGCATCAATTGCAAGCATAGCAATGCCAGGAGGCTCTATCTGTTCTTCAGTCCAGAATACACCATCTTGAAATATAGTGGTCAACGGATCAATAGCAAAGGTTACCTCATAAGGCACGCCATCAAGAGTAAACTGGATGGCATCAAGTTCGGCGGCGACGATCTCGTAGAAGTCATCGCAAGTACTGCCAGCCGGTCCCGTTGCTCCACCACCAGGGCAAGGGTTAAAGGCATTATTCGTTTCATTGAATTTTATGGTGGTGATGCTGGTGTCAGGGAATGGGGCTATCGCCAGGGTACGAGCTTGGTTACTGTACAGTGAGAAAATGCCTGAAATGTTAATAGTCCAATCACCAACGGCCGGGACTTCCCGGTTGGTCTGGGTAAGCTTGACAATTTCCCTGGTATCACTGTCGCCGGGATTAGCCCCAACGACAAAAGCATTAGCTGTTGAGTGCCAGTACATCGTGCACATATTTTAGTGCCACAACATCGTGCACACTCAACTTGATTTATCTTAGTTTGTAATCAAATTCCTCGATCTGGATTTTGTCCAGAAAGAGTTTCAATCTCTGTTCTTTGACATCGATAGTAGCAACCACGTATTCGTATCTGGCTTCGGGTGGTACCTGGAAAGGCTCTCCAAAGAGGTTCAGTTTCTGATCACTCCGGATCAGTCTCACAATGTGATATCTGCCCTCTTCCGGTTTCTCAAGCCGGTGTTTGGGTGGTTTCTCGTTAGGCGGGAATCTCAGCTTGGCATTTGAGTCTGAAAGAGCTTTCAGCGGTGTGCCGCCTTTGAGTTTGCTGTAGCGATATTTGCTGTTATGGCGCTGTTCAAAAGCAAGAGATTCTGCTTGTAAAGCCTCCATCGAGGCCATATCGACTTTGCCAAGAAATTTCTGCTCATATCGGTCGTTGAAGCTTTCGATCATTCCGTTTCTCCAAGGTTCGGCCATGGGGATAAACCAAGGCTCAACACCGTTGTGCAGGCTGAGACGTATCAGCGGCCCCATTCCCCTTGGATGCTTTGGACTACCGAAAAAAGACATGGCATTGTCAATCTGAACCTGATCAGGAATGCCAATCCGTTTCCAGATATTCCAGAAGCCGTCAATGACGGTTTGTCCAGAATTGGAAAAAGACGGAGACAGACCGCACCGAACAGTGGCCGTATCGACAATATTCAGACTGTAGAAACGGATCGGGCCTCTCAGGTAGCAAGGACCCACAAAATCCGCTTGATGGGTCTGGTTCGGCAGCGTTGAAGGCAAAACAGGGTAAAGCGTCCCTTTGATTTCATAGCGGCCAGTTCTTCGATGCGTCAGATCGTTTCTGGACAAAATACGGTTGATGGTTCTGGGTGACGGCAGCGGCTGGACATCAAGGTCTTCGAGTTCCCAAAGGATCGCCTGGGCACCGCAGAACAGATCTTTGTTGTAAAGGTTGAGTCGAACCATCTTGACGATCTGCTCGATTTCAGCCGGGGTGCGATGAGGTGTTGAGTGAGGCCTGCGTGAATGCTCCTCAAACCACGAAGGGTCGTTGTTGTTGTACCGCTTAACCCACTTGTAGAGCCAACGCCTCGACTTGCCGAGGGAAACACAAATTGATTCAGGACTTTCACCAGCCTTGAATCGTTGCACAGCTAGAATCCGACATTGCTTTATTTTGTCGTCCATGAACACCTCCCGATAAAGTTGGGTGTTCACAGACTTACGCAGTTGCTATTCGATTGTCAGAGAACTTTTGTGAACGATGTACTGGCACATTTTTTTGTGCACGATGTTGTGGCACTTACCACCTAATCGATGAAAGCTGCACTGCCGGAGCTCGCCTATCCCAGGCCTGTAAGGTCCTTGGACTTT
>CALZLE010000173.1 GCA_945788205.1 uncultured Desulfuromonadales bacterium | reverse complement strand
GGGAGGTATGCCGTGAGCTTAAGCGAAGCGCATGTGAACGGCCCCGAATTGATCGCGTAGCGCAGGTTCCCGCGAAGCGGGCGGGAACAACTGGGGCACCTTTTTCTGCTTACTCTTTTGTGGTGAGACAAAAGAGTAAGGCGTCTGGCGGGACGCAACCCGCCGGCTCTGACGTTGATTTATAAAATAATCAGAAAATATATTTTTCGTTCTCAATTCCAGCCATCGCCAAAACTCTCTTCGCCGCTAACAACCCGCTCGCATCATACTTGGTAAAGCGCCGCACCCCGGAAAGCAGCATCAGCAGATTATCCCCATCCTCAATATAATAAGCACACTTCTTCGCCGCGCTCGCCGCTTCCTCGGTCGCGTTAAAGGTAAAAACTTTTACCACTGCTTTTAATTGTTCCTGTTTCGTCTCACTCAGACCAGCAAGAATTTTTTCCGCCCGCAGGACACTGCTTTCAATAGCAAAAATCTGAATCGCCAGATCCGATGCAGCAATCAGAATCTCCTGTTCATCCTGCAGCTTCAGCATAAATTTCTGTACCGCGTTGCCGGAAAGAATCAGGAACAGGGTCTTCAGGTTTTCCAGCAGAGCCTTTTCGGCGACAAAGGGAATTTCTTCGTCCAGTTCTTCAAAGGAAGGGGTCATCAATGCTTCGAAGGCTTCCATCGCCTTGGCTTGAAGTGGCAGTTCGCCTTTCATCGATTTTTTCAAGACTGTTCCCGGAATCAATAATCGATTGATTTCATTCGTTCCTTCGAAAATTCGATTGATCCGCTCATCCCGGTAAAAGCGTTCGGCGGCGTATTCACTGCAGAAGCCGGCACCGCCGTGAATCTGCACAACTTCATCGACCGTACGAGCCAGCACATCGGAGCAGAAGACTTTGGAGATGGCGCATTCGGTGGAGTAGTCCTCGATCCCTTTCTGGTATTCGAAGTAATAGTTGTCGATCCCCTTGTCGATGGTTGCCAGCTTGTCATCTATCAAGCCGGCCAGCCGGTAGATCAGTGACTCGGCAGCAAAGATATCGCCGGTCATGTTGGCGATCTTTTCCTGAATTGCGCCGAAGGAGGCGATGGTTTTGCCGAACTGTTTGCGTTCGTTTCCGTATTTGAGGCCTTCCTTCAGAGCGTATTTGGCGGCCCCGGTGACGCAGGCGCCGAGCTTGAAACGCCCAACGTTAAGGACGTTGAAAGCGATTTTGTGTCCCTTGCCGATTTCACCGAGCAGGTTGTCGACCGGGACTTTACAGTTGTCGAGAATCACCGGCGTGGTCGATGAGCCTTTGATGCCCATCTTCTTTTCTTCTTTGCCGATGCTCAGACCGGGAAAAGTGCTTTCAACGAGAAAAGCGCTGAAGTGTTCTTTGTCGACTTTGGCAAAAACGATAAACAGATCGGCGAAGCCGCCGTTGGTGGTGTACTGCTTGGTGCCGTTCAGGATGTAGTGTTTGCCATCTTCCGACAGGACCGCTGAAGTCTGACCGCTAAGAGCGTCACTGCCGGCCCCGGGTTCGGTGAGGCTGTAGGCAGCAATCCACTCGCCAGTGATAATCCTTTCCAGATACTTTTCTTTTTGCGCCTCGGTGCCGTAATAAACGATCGGCAGCGTCCCGAGACCGCTGTGCGCTGCGTAAGCGACCGAGAAGGACCCGGCCGGGGCAATCTTTTCCGCCACCAGCATGCTCGTGGCTTTGTCCAGCTCAAGCCCGCCGTACTCCTCCGGGGCGTCGATCATCAACAGACCGAGTTCGCCACACTGCTGTAATCCTTTAACAACCAGATCGAAGTTCTGCTGATCAATCTCTTCGACGTTCGGCAGGATTTCGTTTTCGACGAACTGCTCAGTGGTTTCGGCAATCGCTCGCTGTTCGTCGGAGAAATCCTCTGGGGTGAAGACATCCGTGCACGGGGTTTCCGCAACCAGAAATTCGCCGCCTTTGAGGATTCTTTTTGTCATGTCGTCACCTCCGCTATCAGAGTTTCTCAAAAATTCCTGCCGCGCCCATGCCACCACCGATGCACATGCTGACCATGCCGTATTTTGTGTCGCGGCGCTGCATTTCATGCAGCAGGGTGGTGGTAATTTTGTTGCCGGTACAACCAAGGGGATGGCCGAGGGCGATGGCGCCGCCGTTGACGTTGATAATCTCAGGATTCAGGCCCAGCTCTTTGATCACCGCCAAGCCTTGGGCGGCGAAAGCTTCGTTCAGTTCGATCAGGCCGATATCCTGTTGTTGCAGGTTGGCCAGCTTGAGCGCTGCCGGGATCGCTTCAACCGGGCCGATGCCCATGATCTCGGGCGGCACCCCTTTGACAGCAAAGGCGACGAAGCGGGCCAATGGATCCTTGCCGAGCTGCTTGAGGTAGCTCTCCGACACCACCATCACTGCCGAGGCTCCGTCGGTCATTTGTGAGCTGTTCCCGGCGGTTACCGTGCCACCAACTTTGAAGGCTGGTTTCAGTTGTGCCAGTCCCTCGATGCTGGTGTCGGCACGAACGCCGTCGTCAATATCGATCAACTGTTTGGTTGTCTGCGGTTTGTTGTTAACGATGACTGTTTCTTCCGCTTCGACGGGAAGTATTTCATTTTTGAACTTTGCGGACGCGATCGCCGCTGCGGCCTTTTGATGGCTTTGGGCGGCGAAGGCGTCCTGTTCGGTTCGGGAAATCTGATATTTGTCGACCAGCAGCTCGGCGGTGATGCCCATGGCGGCAAAGGTTTCCGGGTGTTCAGCGACCAGTCCCGGATTGGCGCTGTACTTATTGCCGATCATCGGTACCATGGTCATCGATTCGGTGCCCCCGGCGATGATGCAATCGGCGAAGCCGGCGATGATCCGCTCTGCCGCCAGTGCGATCGATTGCAGACCGGAGGAGCAGAAGCGGTTGATGGTCTGCGCGGGGACCTGGTAGGGCAGCCCGGCCCGAAGGGTAGCAAGTCGGGCGACATTCATACCCTGTTCCCCTTCCGGGAAGGCGCAGCCGATAATGACATCATCAATGCTCATAGGGTCGATGGCGGTCCGTTCCACCAACCCTTTAAGTGCCGCTGCAGCCAGATCATCAGGCCGCATATTTTTGAAGCTGCCTTTTTTCGCCCGGCAGCCGGGGGTGCGGTAAGCAGCGAGTATATAGGCTGTGTTCATGGTGAGTCCTCCGTAGGGGCAACCCGGTGGGTCGCCCGCGTTCGGTATCGGTTGCCCGTTGAGCAGGCGAGCCAGCGGCTCGCCCCGGCATAAACATCATCAATTCCGTAACGGCTTGCCTTTTTTCAACATGTGCTGAATCCGATCGGCGGTCTTCTTGTTGCCGCACAGTTTGAGGAAAGCTTCTCTTTCGAGTTGCAGTAGATAGCTTTCCGATATCGGGGTGCCCGCCGGGACGTTGCCGCCACAGATGACATCAGCGATGATGCTACCGATCTCGGCATCGTACTCGCTGGCAAAACCACCCATCTTGAAATTCCACAGCTGGCTTTTGATGCTGGCAGCAATGCTACGGCCCGGTGCCGGGATATTCTCGGCCAGTTTCGGTGGTCGGTAGTTGGTCGCCAGTGCCAGAACCTTCTGTTTGGCGTCAGCGATCAGTCGATCCAGATCCATGCTGATGCTGTCACCACGGCGCATGTAGTTGAGGCTGTAAAGTTCGGCAGCGCCCATGGCGATGGTCGCCATACCGATCTGTTTGAAGTGTTTGAAGATAAACGGCGAAACATCGGTGTCAAACTGCTGAGACAGCTCGACAGCTCGCAGGCACATTTCCTTGGTGCCACCACCGGCCGGCAGGATGCCGACGCCGATTTCGACCAGTCCCATGTAGGTTTCAGCGTAGGCGTTGATAGCATCGGCGTGCAGACTGAATTCGCAGCCGCCGCCGAGGGTCATGCCAAAGGGCGCTGTGACCACTGGTACTTTGGCCATTTTCACCGCCATGGTTGCTTTCTGGAAGGCACGCACCATCATGTCGATGTCTTCATAGGCCCCTTCGGCCAGGGCGACGGCGAGCAGCATGATATTAGCACCGACCGAAAAGTTGGCTCCCTGGTTGCCGATCACCAGACCGACCCCGTCGGTCTCGGCGCGCTTGATGGCCTTGTGGGTCATGGAAAGGATGTCGCCGCTGATCGAGTTCATCTTCGAGTGGAATTCGAAGCCGAAAACCCCGTCACCCAGATCGATCACCGAGCAGTTGTTGTTCTTTTCAACGACCCCACCCGATTTTTTCAGGATCTGCAGGTTGATCTGGCCCGGCTTAAGTGGGAACGGTTTGTACTCACCTGTCAGCAAGTCGAAGTATTCCTTCTGCCCGCTTTCGTTGAAGCGGTAAAAGGACTCAACCTGTTTCAGCGTGTTCGGTACAGCAATGCCATCAGCCTCAGCTCGTTTGACGAACGCCGCAACACCGATCGCATCGAGCATCTCGAAGGGGCCGATTTCCCAGTTGAAGCCCCACTTCATGGCGTTGTCGATGTTGACCACGTCGTCGGCAATTTCCGGAATCCGGTTGACGGTGTAGATCAGGGTGTCGCGCAGAGATTTCCAGGCGTATTCGCCCGCTTTGTCCTGTGCCTCGACCATCATTTTGATTTTCTGCGCTGGGTCGTCGACCAGCTTCAGTGCCGCGATCGAAGCGAACTTCGGTTTCTGCAGCGGTTGGTATGCGCCCGATTGATAATCAAAATAGAAGATCTGTTTCTGGCCATCGATCATTTCTTTTTTGTAGAAGCCGGCCTTGCTCTTGTTGCCGAGCAGGCCGTTTTCAACCATCTTGGCCATAAATTCCGGCACCTTGAACACCTCGCGTTCTTCATCGTCCGGCAGCAGCTCATAAGAGTTGTTGCCGACATGGATCAGGGTGTCGATACCGACCAGGTCGGCGGTGCGGAAGGCGGCCGATTTGGGCCGAGCGGTGGCCGGCCCGGCGATGGCATCGACCTCCTCAACCGTCATTTCCATTTCCAGCATGTGCGTCATGCCCTTGTAGATGGCATAAACGCCGATCCGATTGGCGATGAAGTTGGCGGTGTCCTTGGCGTAGACGATCCCTTTGCCGAGGCGTCGACTGATGAGGTCGGCTAATCCAGAAACGACGGCCGGGTCGGTCTCTTTGCAAGGGACAATTTCCAGCAGGCGCATATAGCGCGGCGGGTTGAAGAAGTGGGTGACAAGAAAGTTTTTGCGGATTTCGCTCGGCAGCGCTTCAGCCATGGCATTGATCGACAGGCCGCTGGTGTTGGAGGAGAGGATCGCGCCGTCGGCAATGTGCGGAATCAGCTTTTTCAGCAGTTCCAGTTTGATTGGCAGGTGTTCGATGACGACTTCGATGATCCAGTCACAGTTTTTCAGCTTCGGCAGGTTGTCCTCGAAGTTGCCGATCTCGACCTGCTGGGCGTACTGGGGCAGGTAGAAAGGCGCTGGTTTCATCTTCAGCAGACCGGTCAAGCCGTCGGTGGCAATTCGGTTACGCACCGTTGGACTGTCGAGGGTCAGACCTTTGGCCTGTTCAACCTCATTCGGTTGTTTGGGGACGATATCGAGCAGTAAGACATCAAGCCCGGCGTTGGCCAGATGAGCGGCGATGGTGGCGCCCATGACTCCGGCACCAAGAACGGCGACACGATTTATTTGCCTCATTGTCTCCTCCGTCAAAGACTGACAAGAGCGCTGCAGATTTTTGACTGTCATTCTAAGTATAGACGAGCAGGTAGAAATGACAGCCGGAAGGGTCTTGCTTTTTGCATATATTTAACTGTTGCTTACTTTTACGTTCACGTCAAGTCGAAGAGGAAGAAAAACTCCCCCTCGGGATGAGGGGGAGTAAAATTTATCAGCCCTAGAAACGGTAGCTCAGCTGGGCGCTGATGATGTCAACCTGGTTCTCAAATTCACCGACGACGGTGCCGCGAGTAATGTCCTCATCCGTCAGGCCCTCATCCATAGCGTATTTCTCCATTTTTGAATCTGGGACATAGAGATGGGCGTAGGCGACGTCCAGAACCAGACTTTCGGAAATCTGAAAGCCGGCACCGAAGGCGAGCCACAGACGATCTTCACCCGGGATCCGTGGAGTGCGGTATTCGTCTGAAATTGGGGTCTCATCAAAGGCAACGCCCATGCGCCAGACAAGTTTGTCAGTTGCCTGGTAGGTGGCACCGGCCGAGTAGCGCCAGGTGTCGTCCCAGTTTTCGGTTGTTGTTGAGGACATTTTGGTGCCAATTCCAGCACCTTCAAAGTTGAGGGTCAATTCTTCAAAGGAGCTCCACTCTGTCCAGCTGACGTCTGCTGTGACAGCTAATTTTTCGGTCAGTTGATGGAAGAGGCTTAGAGAGGCAGAAGCGGGTAGGGTGATCTCGCCGTGAACCCCTTGTTTGGCAAATAGTGCCTGTGCTGTCAGGTTGCTAGCAAAGGCTGTAGGAAGTTGGGTGGTTGTGGTTCCTTCAAGCTTATGCTTAATTTCCGAACGGTAGGCGAAGCCGAGGCGGGTGGCGGCGCTGAACTCGTAGAGAAGTCCTAAGTTGTAGCCGTAGGACCAGTCATCAGCTACATTCTCAACGTAAACGTCGGTTGCCGAACTACTGAATGGAGATCCGATTAGTGTCCGGCCATCAGCCATGCTGGAAAGAGTTGCTTCAATGTATTGGGCATTAACGCCTGCGCCAATGCTCAATTTGTCAGTAACCTTATAGGCGATCGAGGGGTTGATGTTAACGGTCAAAACATCTGATTCAACCGCATGGTAACGGCCGATCCAATCTTTATCGTACTTGGTTGCCAGGCCGAAGGGAGCGTTAATGCCGAGTCCGACAGATAAATTCTGATTCAGCTTATTGGCGTAGTAAAGGTTGGGAGCCATGCCGGTGACGCCTGCATCACCACTGTCGTTGGTTCCAAGGGAATTGCCGGCGGCATTGACTGCAGGAGTGGTTGTCGATGGTTTAAATTTTGCTGAGGGGACAATGATGTGTAGTGCTGAAACGACCTGTTGTCCTTCCAGGCGTGTCAGCCCGGCGGGGTTGAAGAAGATGGTTGAGGCATCTTCGGCGCTGGCCGCACCGCCGGAAAAGGCAGTTCCGAGGCCAGAGACCGATTGTTCAATTAAGGCAAATCCAGAGGCAAAAACGGTTGTGTTTCCGGCCAGCAGCAGGGTCAGGCCGATCAGGATGGCGGAACTTTTTTTCCACATAGCGGACTCCTTTTCATGACAGAACAAACAGCAACAATACATACACTTTGTAGCAACTTGCCGTACTATATGCGGAATCGGTTGTTTTGCGCAATAGAACAGTATTCTCTTGTTGCCGATTATGTACCGGATTTTTCGTCGTTGCTAAGCATTGACGGCTGTTTTCTTGACAGTTGAAGGTGCCTATGATAACGAAAGCGGTCTATTTGTTTGCTTTTACTGTCGTTGTGTGTAGACGAGCGAATTCCTCACTTTTCTGGGAGCCCTAATATGAATCATCAGCAATCGGAAGCATTGTTTTCAGCAGCCAAAAACGTCATCCCCGGTGGGGTTAACAGTCCGGTCAGAGCGTTCAAGTCGGTTGGCTGCAATCCGATTTTTATTGAAAAAGCCGCTGGCAGCAAAATTTATGATGCCGACGGCAATGAATATATCGATTATGTCGGCTCCTGGGGCCCGATGATTCTCGGCCATTGTCACCCGAAGGTGGTTGAGACCATTCAGCAGACGGCGGCCAGCGGTGCTTCTTTTGGCGCGCCGACCGCGCGCGAGACCGAGCTGGCCGAGATGGTCTGCGAAGCTTATCCGAATATCGAAAAAATCCGCATGGTCTCTTCCGGCACCGAAGCAACCATGAGTGCCATCCGTCTGGCCCGTGGTTACACTGGCCGGGACAAGATTCTTAAGTTTGATGGCTGCTACCACGGTCATGCTGATTCTCTACTGGTCAAGGCTGGTAGCGGTCTGGCGACCTTCGGTGTGCCGACATCTCCCGGCGTACCAGCCGATTTCGCTAAATATACTCTGACCTCGACCTATAACGATCTGGACGAAGTCAAGCAGATGGTCGCAGCTAATGAAAAAGAGATCGCCTGTATTATCCTTGAGCCGATTGCTGGCAACATGGGCTGCGTGCCACCGGCACCCGGTTTTCTCGAAGGCTTACGTGAAATATGTACTGCAGAGGGGATCGTGCTGATTGTCGATGAAGTCATGACCGGTTTTAGGGTTGCTTACGGTGGTGCCCAGGAGCGGTTCAATGTGCGCGGTGATCTGGTTTGCCTCGGTAAAATTATCGGCGGTGGTCTCCCTGTCGGTGCCTTTGGCGGCAAAAAAGAAATCATGGAGAGCCTTTCGCCGGATGGTGGTGTTTATCAGGCTGG
>CALZLE010000172.1 GCA_945788205.1 uncultured Desulfuromonadales bacterium | reverse complement strand
TTCATTTTTTAATTCGCGTTTTATATCCCGGTCGAGATACCAGGATGTTGAGGCAACATATAGGGCGAGGAAAATCAGCAGACCGAGTCCCATCGGCACTAATATTTTTAGCTTTAAACGTTGCCTTGTCGGGAGTGTGGGGGGAGCTTCTGACATGGAGCAATATTCTTTCAGTTACGGTCACGGATACCGTAACCAGAATTCAGGTTACATACAAACGCGTAAAATTTGCTCCAGGTCGGTGTGGCCGTCCAAGATTTTGCTGATGCCATCCATCAGCAAGGTGTGCATGCCATTTTCTATCGCCTGATCACGCAGATCTTCGAGCATGATATTTTCTTTGATAGCACGGCGAACAGTTTCCGAGCTGGGGAGCAGCTCATGGATAGAGATCCGGCCGTGATATCCGGATTTGCCACATTCATCACAACCTTTGGCGCGATAAAGGGTGACTTGTCCCGGGTCGGTCGGGTGGCCGTGCTTTTTGTAGTGTTCAACGCCATAATGATGCTGTAAGCGATCCAACTCTTCCTGGGTCGGTTGGTACGCTTCACGGCATCCTTTGCAGAGTCGCCGGGCCAGTCGTTGCGCCAGAACTCCGATCAGTGCATTGGCGAAATTATAAGGGTCCATGCCCATTTCGATCAGCCGGACGACCGTTTCTGGAGCACTGTTCGTGTGCAGGGTGCTGAAGACCAGGTGGCCGGTCAGTGATGCTTCGATGGCGATCTTCGCGGTTTCTGCATCGCGCATCTCACCAATCATGATGACGTCGGGATCAGCACGCAGGAAAGATCGTAGCGCCTGATCGAAGGTAAAGCCGATCTTTGGATTGACTTGTACCTGCCGCAGACCCGCCTGGGTAATTTCAATCGGATCCTCGGCGGTCCAGATTTTTCGTTCTGGGGTATTGATGTGGCTGAGCGCTGAGTGCAGAGTTGTGGTTTTACCGGAACCAGTTGGGCCGACACAGAGGACGATGCCATATGGTTTTTCGAGCATTTCGGCAAAAACGCTTCGGTTCTCCTCGGTGAAACCCAGTTCGTTGATGCCGAGGGGTTGCGAAGAGGACAGGATTCGCAGTACTGCATCTTCCTGACCGCCGGCAGTGGGAGTGGTTTCGACACGATACTCGATTTTGCGGCGGTCAGATCGCATGACGATTTTTCCGCTCTGTGGTTTCCGGCGTTCGGCGATGTCGAGTTTGGAGATGATCTTAATTCGTGAAATCATTGCCCGTTTGTGGCTACTGGCAATTTGGTGTGCGACGTTGCAGATACCGTCGATCCGATAACGAATCTGTAGTGGCAGATTCCCTAAGCCGGGTTCAAAATGAATGTCGGAGGCTCCTTTACGAAAGCCATCGAGCAGAATGTGGTTGACCAGGGTGATGATTTGCGAATCGGTTTCAGAGACCGAAGAATCGAAGCCCTCATCCCCTTCTTCATCGATATCGATCTGTTCGTTGGAGAGTTCGCCGAGCAGGTCTGCAATCTGACCATCTTCTTCGCCGGTTTCACCATAATAGGTTTCCAGGGCCTCGCGAATCTCTTTTGCCGGAGCGGCGACAAAGTCGATGCTCAAGTTGGTGAAAAAGCGCAGGTTGTCACCGATGGTTGGGTCAGTCGGGTCCGATGTCGCAACGGTTAAGTGGTTGCCGTCCAGGCTGATCGGCAGAACTTTAAGTTGCATGACCATGTTTTTGGTCAGGGAATCGAGGGCCTCTGTGGTTGGTTCGATCGATTGCAGATCGACGATCGGCATACGGAATTTTGCCGACAGGGCAACCAGTAACTGTTCTTCGGTGATCAGCTCTTTTTCAATCAGTAATTCACCGACCCGCTTTCTTTTTCCTGAGGATTGGGTTTCAATCGCCTCTTCGACTTGATCGCGACTGACCAGGCCTGCTTGGATTAAAAGATCGCCAATTCTAACTTTGTGGTTGGATGAGGCCTGATCTGTCTGTAGGGCAATCTCTTCTATTTTCTCGAAGGGAAGATCGGTTTTTTCGGCAATAATTTCTCCGACTCTTCGGGAACGGAGCTGTTCCTGTTCGTCGAGAACCTCTTCAATGGCATTTTCTTGTAACCAGCCACGTTCCTCGAGGATGTCGCTGAGTGGTCGTTCCTCACGGCGTTGGCGAATTCCGCTAAAGGTAAAAAAGATGTTGCGGTAAGATGCGTTCTGGTCGATGGGGAAGCCATAGAAGCCGCTTTTGTAGTTCTGAGTCGGAACGCGTAAGTCGAACTCATCACCGGTGGTCGTTTCGATATGTTCAACCAGCTCGCCCTCTTTGGATGGCAGCTGCCAGCCACTTTTATCGAGGACCATGATGTAGCAGATCTCCGCGAGGGGAACACTGACCTCTTCCGGGCAGCGGAGCAGTTCAATCTGCAATTGCTTGTCGCGGGGGTGAAAAGGACGAAGCAGGTTGACTGTTTCTTCGCGACCACTCAGATATTTTAGGACCAAAGGGTGTTTCATTTTTTTTCTCTGAGGCAAGGCAGAACGATTGAATAAGATTATAATTTTCTCAGTGCACCTTAACCTCTACAACAGTCGCCCGGTACTGTCAAATAGTAAGCACACTATTTTCTGCGGGGATAAGTAGGGGCTACAAGCACTTTATGTTGCTTTAAATGCTGGTGACTTGAAATTATCGGGCTTGTGTTGGTTGTTCAGGTGATTGGCAGCGGCGCTTCAGTGTAGTTCTGAATAAAGCGTTCCAGTTGGCTTTTCTGATCGCTGTTCAGGTCCTTGAAGATGAGACTGCCACGCCGTACCGGGACCAGATTGTCTTGTAAGCGGTAGTCGGACACCGCCTGAACAGGAATGTTCTCTGCGACCAGGTCAAAATCGTGGTAGAGACTGACTTCTTTAATTTCAGAACGCTTCAGTTTCTGGCCAAGATAGCGGAAAGAAAGACCGCTTTCACTGATATCCATGATGTGGTAGGGGAGAGCTTCCGGCCCACTGTCGATCAGGACCAAGGCTCGATGCATGGCGATAAAACGTTGGTGTTCTCTTGCCGGCTGGTATTTGAGACGACTTTCCATTTAACTACTCCTTAATTTGGACTGTCCCCACCCTCGTAAATATCAAAAAATATAGCAAGCTAACCCCAATGTCATATGCAGCAAAAAACATACCTGATTTGTGGACTGTCGAGTATTCGTGAGCAGCAGCGTTGTTCTTTCCTGCTGCAGGCTAGCGTATACTCGAACTCTTTGGTGCTTTTTATTTCAATTAATTTTTTTTAGCAGCACTTTATATGCTTGAATATAGCGCAGAGAAGTTGTCAGATAAAAGCGAAAAAGCCACAGTGTCGGGATTTTTGACAGGGTTATAATGAAAGTAAAAGGACTAATTAATAAGAAATATGTTGCCGTCGGATTGGCCTTATTGTGCTTTGTTCTGTTGTTTGTTGGTGGTCCCGGTCCGTATTCCTCTCGTACTTTTACCCACGCTTGGGGGCTTGGACATCTGTTCAGCTTCGCTCTCTGGACGTATCTGTATTTGCAATGGCGTGCCCGGTCGCCTTTGTGGCGCAAGATCAGCGAGGTTCTGCTGGGGGCACTGTTGTTGGGGGCTGGTACTGAGTTGTTGCAGGCTGCAATCGGCAGGGAAGCAACTTGGCAGGATCTAGGGAATGATCTGCTCGGCTGTTTGCTGGTGCTGGTTTTTGCAAAAGAGCTGAAAGGCCGATTGTCCGGCCTGCAGGTTTGGGTGCTGCGAACGCCGATTCTGCTTATTGTCTGCTGGACAATTCTGCCGTTTGTAAAAGTCACAACAGATGATCTGATTGCCCGGCAACAATTTCCTCTTCTCTCTGGTTTTGAGACGCCGCTTGAGCTTGGGCGCTGGGGGGGCAACAGTGTCCGCCGATTGGACTCCGAGAATATTTACAGTGGTTCATCCGCCCTGCAGGTCAAGCTGAATACCGATCGTTATTCGGGGGTGGCGCTGAAATATTTCCCGGCCGACTGGAGTCAGTATCGGGCGCTGCAATTTCAGATCTATAATCCGGATGCCGAGCCGGCCCCGTTTTATTTCAGAATTCATGATCAGCTGCACCGGGGAAATGATAATCGTTATAGCGATCGATTTAATACCAGCTTGGTTGCCCAGCCCGGCTGGACACAGCTGGAAGTTCCGCTGTCGAAGGTTTTGCAGGCACCCAAAGGGCGCAAAATGGATTTGACGAAGATTGCCGGCATGAATCTGTTTGTCGGAAAATTGGAGCAGCCGCGAACCTTCAATCTCGATGAGATTAGACTGATTCACTGACGTCTTTTAGCTTTGCTGGAGCGAACCTGTGTATACCGATTGACATCGAACGGAGATGGGCATAAAATCGCCTCTTTTTTGCTGCCGTAGCCGCCGCAAGGGTGAGAAAGAAAGGTTAACGATGAAGGTTCTCGTAACAGATGAAATTTCGCAGAACGGTTTGCTGCCGATTCTCGATGATCCAAGAATTCAAGTCGATTTCAAGGTCGGTTTGCCGGTTGAAGAATTGCACCAGACCATCGGTGAATATCAGGCCATTATTACCCGCAGCATGACTCAGGTTGATCAGGCCCTTCTGGAGCGCGCCGAAAATCTGAAAATCATTGCCCGCGCCGGAGTTGGTATCGACAACGTCGATGTTGATGCGGCCAGCAGTCGGGGAATTATCGTCGTTAATGCCCCTTACGGCAATGTTAATTCTGCCGCTGAGCACACCATGGCAATTATGCTCTCTTTTTGTCGCAACGTCGCTTTGGCCAATGCCAGCCTTAAAAGCGGTGATTGGCAGCGGGCACCCTTTACCGGTCATGAGCTCAAGGAAAAGACCATCGGTGTGATTGGCCTTGGCAAGGTTGGCGGTCGCGTTGCGTTGCGCTGTCGGGCGTTTGAAGCCAATGTCATCACCTACGATCCCTATATTTCAGAGAAGCGCGCTGAGGATTTCGGCGTCAAGCTGGTTTCTTTGGAGGATGTGATCCGCTTTTCCGATATCATCACCGTGCACACTCCGCTCAACGGAGAAACTCGCGATCTGATTTCTGCTGAGCATTTTGCTGGTATGCAGGACGGTGTTTTCATCGTCAACTGTGCTCGCGGCGGCATCATCAACGAAGCGGCGATGCTTGATGCCTTGGAGAGTGGCAAGTGCGGCGGATCGGCGTTTGATGTCTGGAGTGAAGAGCCACCGAAAACCGAAACGCTGAAAAAGCTCATCGGTCATCCGAAGATGCTGGTTACCCCGCACCTCGGTGCTAATCCCTTTGAAGCGCAGAAAAATGTTGCGGTCGATGTGAGTAAGGAAATCGTCAATTATGTCGACGGCCGTCCGTTATCGAACGCCGTCAATATCCCCCGTTTTGACCCGGACCAGCTGGAGCAGATGAAGCCGTACATGAAGCTGATCTCCATTATCGGCGATTTTATTTCTCAGTTGGCGCCACCAAACCCGAACAAGATCACTTTTACTTATAACGGTAAGCTGGCCCGTT
>CALZLE010000171.1 GCA_945788205.1 uncultured Desulfuromonadales bacterium | reverse complement strand
TTTTTACTGCTCAACAGGGCCGATTTGTGTTTTAGAGACTAGAACGATTTCTCGCGGCAGGATGACAGACTGATGCGGTTGGTATGGGGGTGAAAATGGCGTATTTTTCGCAGTCATATTTGGTGTTTCCCAACAACAAAAAGGAGAATCACCATGATGACAATGTTTATTTCCGCTTTAGGTTTTTATGCCAGTGTCCTGATAATTTCACAGCTCGTTCATTTGACCTCTGGTCGTGATTGAGACCCGCTAAGTATTACGGAATGTCAGGGGCTCCACTGAAAAAGCAAAAAGGGTTGTCGTTGGATGATTTAGTAATTCGCTCGATCAGTTTTTCCATTTCGAGTGGTTTGCTGAAGTAAAAGCCCTGGACCTCGTCGCACTCTTTTTGGCGTAAAAAATCAAGTTCGGTTTTCTGTTCAACTCCCTCCGCGACAACCCGAATGCCGATGATATGCGCCATAACAACGATTGCTTCGGTGATAGCGGCATCATCGGGATGCGTATCTATTCGTTGGATGAAAGATTTGTCGACCTTCAGTCGATCAATGGGAAAGGTCCGCAGGTAGCTGAGCGAACTGTAGCCGGTACCAAAATCATCAATAGCAACCTTCAGTCCCATCTCTTTTAACTCTAAGAGGGTTTTCTGCGCATTCTCAACATTATCCATCAAAATGCTCTCGGTCACTTCAAGTTCCAGAAATTTAGCTTTCAATCCAGATTTCTTTAAAGAGTCTTTTGTCACTGTGACCAGGTTCGCGTCCTGAAACTGTTTGCCAGAGAGGTTGACAGCAACCTTGAGCGGCAGGTTGCTCTCTTTATGAATCGTGCGGATTTGCTGGCAGGCGGTTTCAAGAACCCAATGCCCAATCGACAAGATCAGCCCGGTTTCTTCGGCCAAGGGGATAAACTGGGTTGGTGGGATAGTGCCGAGATCGGGATGTTGCCAACGCAGCAATGCTTCGACCCCAACCATCTGACCGTGTTTCAGGTCAATTTGCGGCTGATAGACAAGGTAGAATTCTTTTCGCTCTAGCGCTTTGCGCAGGTCGTTGGCCAAGAGCAGTTTTTCCAATCCCCGTGCATTCATTTCTGACGAGTAAAAGCGATAGGTGTTGCGACCCTTTTCTTTGGCCTGATACATCGCTGCGTCGGCATTTTTAAGCAGCGTGTCAGGGTCATCGCCATCTTCCGGGAACATGGCGATGCCGATGCTGGTCGTGGTGAAGACCTCTTTTTTGTCGAGGACAATCGGCAACGCCAACGATTCGAGGATTTTGCAGGCCACCAGTGATGCATCTTCACGATCATCGATGTCATCAACCAGAATGACAAACTCATCCCCACCGAGCCGAGAAACCGAATCGCAACTGCGTAACGCCTGTTTTAGCCGGTCTGCAACAATTTTTAGTAATTGGTCGCCTTTGTCGTGGCCGAGAGTGTCGTTGATTCGTTTGAAGTGATCGAGATCGATAAAAAACAGGCCGATCCGATGCGTATTTCGTTTCGCCCTGACGACCATCTGTCCCAGTCGATCGTGCATCAGGAGTCGGTTCGGTAGGCCGGTCAGGTTATCAAAATAAGCCAGTCGTTCGATTTTTTCTTCATCCAGTTTGCGCTGCGTAATATCTTCGAAAACAGTCGCAAAGTGACCCGGCATAAGTGGTGCCACCGAAACATTGAAGGTTCGTTTCAGCTTTTTAAATTCGATATCGAAGTTTGTCGATTTTCCACTTTTGGTCACCTCGGCAAGCTTATCGAGGCCGGCAGGTTTTCCATCGATCAGCGGATAGACTTCGCTGACCTTGCGACCAACAACGTCAGCACGCTTGAGATTAAGTATCTTTTCGTAGGAATCGTTGACATCGATAATTTCGTAATCACAGGGCTGCCCAGCGTCATCGTAAATGAGTTTATATTGCGCGACCCCTTCGTGCATGGTCGAGTAGAGGGTACGATAGCGTTCTTCACTCTCACGCAGTTTTTTCTCAGCCTCATTTCGTTCGGTAATGTCTGTGTAAAGAAGAATGACGTGGGTAATTTCGCCCGTTTTGTTTTTAATCGGCGTACCGATGACATGATAGTGACGATCCGCAACGATAAAATCGGGATTCTCGGCAACATCGCGGGTGGCGATGACGCGGTCAAAAATACAATCTTCAGGGTTAGCATCCTGGCAGACTAGGTTGCAGCAGTCTTTGCCGCGATTATGTGATTTTTCAGGGAAAAATAATTCCCGGCATTTCTGGTTGTAGGCGGTCAGTTTCCGCTGCGCATCCAGCAGCAGAATGCCAGCGCCCGCAGAATTGAAAATCGCCTGTATCTCATCTTTGGCAACGCTGAGCTTTTCGTTTGTCTCTTGCAGATGCTCGAGGACCTGACTGAACGATTCAGTGACAATCCCGATCGGATCAACGCTGAGCAGGGTTTCATCGTCCAACTCTTCCGGCCGCAGAGACAGGGTTCCGATAACACTGAGCAGTTGATTCGTCTTTTCCCGAATGTAGCTGCGCAATTCTTGATCGTTCGCTTCAAGTTCCGCATTTTCAAGCAGTAATTGAGCAACGGTCGTTTGTTGTTGCGGCTCATCTGTGGAAGCAGAGCTTGTCGTCTGTTTTTGCTCCATCGTTGTTCTAGCCCTCAGTCCGATTGCGTTTAGAGATGCTAATTCGAAAGTGCTTTTTTTGCTCGTTGATTTCCACCATGTAGCCCATATTGCTGACCGCTTCGAAGATTCGGTTTGTCGAGTCCGAGTTGTCAGTCAAAATGTCCAACTGGATCTCACCGGACCGCAGCGGTTGTTTGTGATTGTTGACTTCACGCAGAGTAGTTAGCAGGGAGGAGGGGCAGATTTGTCCACAAACATCAATCTCCACTTGTTTCAATTTTGCTTCCGTCATGATTCCTCTCTACTCTACAGATTACGTACGCAGGACAAAGCGGGTCAACATACGTGTGCCAAACCAGGCCCCAGGAAACAAGCCTATAGTAAACAGGATGCTCTGCAATGAGAGTAGCGGTAAGCCACCCATCAGGTGCCAGACGTTGCAGGCTGGTGTCATTCTTGACGCCAGGCCCATGAGAATCCCGCCGAACAGAGCTGATATCAGCTGTGGTTTTGGCAGGTTAAAATGTAGCTTGAATTTCCCCATCCGCACAGCGGAGAATCCTGAGCCTAAAACAATACCGCCGATTAATGGAAATTGAACCAGCGAGAGACCATCCCAAAAAGGTCCCGCCCCGGCAGTTAAAACCTGATTGCTCAATGGGGAAAAATATTCAAAACCTCGGCCTTGAAAATAACCGAGAGTTGCCATATGTCCGGGAGCCACCAGTTGTTCAAAATAGGCCCCGACTTTCGCATAGCTGGTGGTGATGCCGAGGGGCATGCCCGTTAAGGAAAAGGAAAGCAACCCGATGATCGCCAGTAGCAAAGCCGCTGTTCGCGGCTGCAGGTAGCCTTTAACAACATTGGGTCTGAGCATTTTCCCTTTTGTTTGCCAGCGAAACAGGAAGCAGCCGAGGATCGCCAGAATAGTAATGAATATAGTTGTCGGTTGAACGTCTAATAGTTGTGGAATACTGGCTGCCGTGCTGAGGCGGGTTGCAAGAGAAAGCTGTTTCCAGAGGGGGTGAAACTCTGCATAGAAGGTACTGCCAACGATCAGGCCGAAAAAAGAGACAACCGCCGGAACGCTGCCCGAGCCAAGTTTGTAGAGAGTTCCGACAACGCAGCCTCCCGCCAGAACCATGCCGACACCGAACAGAGTGCCGCCGAGCAGGTTGGTCAATGACGGTAAACCGTACAGAGATGATGGCAGGCTGTAGTTCAGCAAGCCAGCGACCCTGGCCATTTCAAACAGCAGCATACTGCAAGCGATCAACAGAATCAGACTGCGCAGGAGAGGGCTGCTGCGAAACAGAAATAAATCGCGGAACATCCCTGCGATACAAAAGTCGGAACGGTGCATGATGACACCGCTGACAATGCCGAGAAGAAAAGCAAAAAAGATGATGATCGGTTGGTTTTCCATCCTGTCCACACCACAAAAGTTAAGAAATTATAGATTAGTGGTGGGTAACTTTCTACCATTTTTCGAATATATTTTGCGTATTCCGGAACGCCCTCAGTTGATCGGCTTGCAGGTCGAGATAAATGCTTGCTGTGGTTGCTGGCGAAGGTTGCCCTTTCGTTTCTTTCGCAACAAAATTTGTGCTATAACCGGCGCCATGTTGCAATTGAGAGAAATTACAAAGTTTTTTGCTGACCGGGAAATTTTTTCCGCGATTGACTGGCACATTCGTCCGACTGATCGGATCGGTTTGTGTGGCGAAAATGGTGCCGGCAAATCGACTCTGCTGAAAATGCTCGCTGGTCTGGTTGACTCTGACCGTGGCACTCTGCAGGTTGCTAAGGGCACGACCTTCGGCTATCTGCCACAGGATGGATTGGAACATCGCGGCCGTTCTTTGTTTGACGAAGTCCACAGCGCGCTCGCCGAGCTGCAAGAGATGGAGTGCGAACTTCGTCAACTGGAAAGTGTCCTTGCGGAAAAATCGGGTCGCACAGAAATGGAACGCTATGCCGAACTGCAGCATCTGTTTGAAGAGCGCGGTGGTTATCAGATGGAATCGGAAGTTGGGCGAGTCCTGACCGGCCTCGGTTTCTCCAGTGATGATTTTGGCAAGCCGTGCGAAACCTTTTCCGGCGGTTGGCAGATGCGGATTGCTCTGGCCAAGCTGCTGTTGCAACGTCCCAACCTGTTACTGCTCGATGAGCCGACCAACCATCTCGACCTGCCCGCTCGCGACTGGCTGGAGGACTATCTGCTGGCCTATCCGCACGCAGTCGTGCTGGTTTCTCACGATCGTTTTTTTCTCGATAAAGTCGTTACCAGGATTGTCGAAATCTGGAACGGTGACCTGACCGAATATCCCGGAAACTATACAAAGTACATCCGCGCGCGTGATGAGCGAGTCACAGCACTAAAAGCTGCGAAGCAGCAGCAGGATGATGAAATTGCCCGTATCGAGGGTTTTATCAATCGCTTCCGCTATCAGGCCAACAAAGCCTCGCAAGTACAGAGCCGCGTCAAACAATTGGAAAAGATCGAGCGGATTTCACTGCCACCGGAACGGAAAAAAATCGCCTTCAGTTTCCCGGTGCCGCCCAAAGGCGGACGGATGGCGATGGAACTGCATCAGGCCTCACAGCACTATGGCGATTTGAAAGTGCTGCAACAGGTTGATGTGCAGGTTGAACAGGGCGAACGGGTTGCGCTGGTCGGGCCGAACGGGGCCGGGAAGTCGACTCTGATGCGTCTGTTAGCCGGGGTTGAGGCTCCAGTGTCTGGAAAACGTAAAGAAGGGCACAATCTGCATCTGGCTTATTTTGCTCAGGATCAGGCCTCTGAGCTGAACCCTGCTCGAGATGTTTACAATGAGCTGTCGGCAGACTCCCCGGTGGCAATGGTGCCGAAGTTGCGAAATATCCTTGGCGCTTTTCTGTTTTCCGGGGATGATATCGAAAAGCGGGTCAAAGTCCTTTCCGGTGGTGAGCGGAACCGGCTGGCTTTGGCCAAGCTGTTGCTTCGTCCTGCTAACCTGTTGTTACTTGATGAGCCGACCAATCACCTTGACCTGCAGTCAAAACAGGTGCTGCTCGATGCCCTGAAAGGCTATCAGGGGACCATCGTCTTTGTTTCGCACGACCGTTATTTTGTCGATGAGCTAGCCTCACGGGTTCTCGAAGTCGGCTGTGGTAAGGTTGAATCCTACTTGGGGAATTATGAGGATTTCCTGCTTGCCAAACAAAAACTCGGAGATTCCAGCCACAGCACCCAGCGGGTTGAGCAGCTGGGTCAGCAGGACGTGGCTGAACCCTCGCAGGATAAGGATGCTCGTCGTCAGGCGCATGCGGAGCGCAAAGAACAGCAGCGGCGTGAGAAGAAGTTGCAACGTCAGTTATCCGATGTGGAGCAGCAGATTGAACAGTTTGAAGCCCAGTTGGCCGAGTTGGAACAACAGATGGCCGACCCGGACCTCTATCAGGATCAAGAGCGTTGGCGGCAAGTCAGTGGTGAGCATGTAACCTTAAAGGAGCGGCTGGGAACAGCCTATCAGCAGTGGGAAGGTTTGCAGGAGTCGGAATGATCGGTCAGCCACCCTTTGTCGTCACCATTACAACGCCCTCAAGTGGCGTTGGAAAAAGTACCCTGGCCAGCAACCTGGCCGTGTATCTGAAGGGGCTCGCCGAGGATTTGTCGGTTGCTTATGTTTCCTGCGACCTTGCCGCGACCGAAGCTATGTTCGCTTTTCCCGGCTGCACTGCCCATCATTTGAGTGAATTTCAGCAGGGGACGGTGTTTGAAGAAGTCCTGACCTTGGGCGAATTCGGGGTCGAGTTTTGCTATGCCGATTCAGCAGCTGCAAACGAGTCTTCTGTGTGGTTACGAAAGGCGCTGGCTCAAGTCGATTTTGATGGCATTGTGATTCTCGATTTGAACCTTGACCATCCTCTTTTGCCTGCGGCCATCTGGGCTGCCGATATGTTGTTGGTGCCGGTTAAAGATCCATCCATCCTCGGTGAGGTGGTGGCGCTGCGCAAACAGCTGCTTGCCGGGGGTGGCTGTGAAAAACAGTTTTGGCTGCTGCCGAGCGAACTCGGGGATAATGGGCGCTATCAGCGTTCCGGACAGTTGGCCGATTTTCTTCGCTTTGCTGCTGACGAGCGTGGGTTTCAGGTTTTGGGTGAGACCTTTGTGGACGATCTTCAGGTTCGTGAGCAGGCAGCGGAAAAAGCCAAGCCGGTTTTGACCCGGGTGCGACAGAGTCCGCTCCATTCACAGTTGCAGCAATTGGCAGAATTGGTCCTAGCGCAGCGGGAACAGCAAAGCAGTTATGCGACACGCATAAAACGTTGGCAGCAGGATGGCCTCCTGCCGTCACGAGCACAAAGGGTCGATCTGGTTTGTCCGCTTTGCCAGCGGGGTGTTTTCGGAACTGATGTTCACTACCTTGAATCGATCCCGGCCCGGCAGCGCATGTTGCTGCATCGCTCTTGTCTTGAAGGCTTGCTGTTGGGGACTGGCGCGGGGGCATTTCTTGCTTCGGCTGGTTTGCTGTTGATTCAGTCCGGCGCTGCTCATGGTGGTGCTTCGGGCGAACTGCACTTGCAGATTCTAAG
Organism: uncultured Desulfuromonadales bacterium; assembly: GCA_945788205.1. Classification (GTDB taxonomy): domain Bacteria; phylum Desulfobacterota; class Desulfuromonadia; order Desulfuromonadales; family Geopsychrobacteraceae; genus Malonomonas. The sequence goes on along the minus strand of CALZLE010000171.1, from coordinate 10,187 downwards.
TCCAGAGCTGACATTGCTGAATAGTGAGTTTTTATCGTCAGAGTCTATCATCCCCTGGAGTGAACTGGTACGCAGGGCGACAGGGCGACACGTTGCAGAACTGTATCAGGAGCAACTGCTTGTTTCGCGGTGCCTTTCGATTGCTGATGCCCTCAGTGCCGAATGGTATCGATCCTTTGTCGCTTTGCGTGGTCAGCTGCGGGATGTCTGCAGCGCAGAAAAAATATAACTGAATTGTTAGTTTGGTTGACAGTTGCTGAGAGATATTTTTAAATTATCTAATATTTGCTGTCAGTTCGAGGTGGTTGTACGATGATTTTTTTGCCGCGAGGCATTCCCGTCAGGCAAAATGTTAATCCTGCCCGGATCAATATCCCGGAAGCGATGGAGAAGCTGCGCGTCGGGATCTTTACAGGTTATTTACGTTTTGATGCGCCTCAAGGCAGTGGGATTATTATCTTTGAGCGTGGCAAGTTGGTTAGCGCACTGTTTGCCGCCGCTGAATCGGATCAGCGACTGATTGCTTATGATGCAATTTCCAAGGTTTTTGAGGTTTCGATCGTCGGTAATGCGGTTCTCAATATCTATCGATTATCTCCAGAACTTGCTATGGGACTGCACGCTTTGCTGCACGGAAGCTATGTCTATAAAGAGCAGGATCTCAAGCTTATTAATATTCAGGGCCTGTTGGATAAAATCAAAGAAGAGTCTTTGGATGGCTGTTTACGAGTTTATTCCAACGACCAAACAGCGCTGATTTTTTATGAAAATGGCAATGCGCTCGGTTTCTTTCATGAGGGCGCGGCCGATTTGCAGGACACAGCTGATCTGTCGAAGTCAGTAGCGCGGTTGCCAGGAGCTAAGCTCGACCTGTTAGAGACCGGAAGCGTTGCCGATCTGGTTTTGGCCGATCTGCTGGCTTCTGCTGACCTGGGGCCGATTTGGCAGCGGATGCGAAAAGATCTGTTGCACGACAGAAGCCAGCGGGAAGAAGCGGTAATCCGTTCTCGGGAAGAAGAGTTGGAACATCGGCACAAACAGGCATTGACCAGTTTGAAAACGATTGCCGGAAACTACATCGGGAAATTTGGTGTCTCGCAAGTTGAAAAAGCCTTTTCTCGCGTCAGCCTAGAGATGCGTAAGGATCAGGTCGATGGCTTCTACCTTGCCATGGAGAATTTGGCAACAATGGTTGCTAAGCCGAAAAAAGTCACCAAAATGATCAAAGAAATGAAAAAGCAGTTTAACGGCTGAGCTCTCCCCTTAGGATGGCATTAAATGGCCGATATTGGCGGGTTTTCGCCCTTCGTTAGGTTGCATGTTCTGCCAGCCTGCTTTTTTATTGACCACTAAAATAGTTTGATTTATACCTAGTCAGTCCAGCAAATATTAATTTTTAGAACTTATCATTTATGAGGAGGTTTCCAGATGAAGAAGTTTACCGTTTTACTGTCCTCGATGGCTCTGTTTCTGAGCCTGGCTGCTAACGGCTTTGCCGCCGATACAATCAAGCTTGGTGTTGCGGGCCCCCACAGTGGTGACCTTGCTCCTTACGGCATTCCCGCCATGAAAGCCGCTCAGTTAGTGGTTAAAAAAATCAATGCTGCCGGCGGTGTTCTTGGCAAACAGGTGGAACTGCTGATCCAAGATGATCAGTGCAAGCCTGAAATTGCAACCAACACAGCAACCAAGTTGGTCACCGACGGCGCCGATGTTGTCCTCGGCCATATCTGTTCCGGTGCAACCAAGGCTGCTCTCGGTATTTACAACGATGCCAGGATTCCGGTTATGTCTCCATCGGCAACCAATCCCGGGTTAACTCAAACTGGTGACTACCCGAACTTTTTCCGGACGATTGCCTCTGATGATATGCAGGCGCAACTGGCTGTTGACTTTGCCATTAACAATTTAAAGGTCAAAAAAGTTGCCGTACTGCATGACAAAGGTGATTACGGCAAAGGCTTTGCCGAGTTCGCGAAAAAATATCTGGATGAGTCAGGGAAGGTCGAAGTTGTGCTGTTCGAAGGGATCACCCCCGGCGCAATGGATTACTCATCCATCGTGCAGAAAGTTCGTCGCGAAAAAGCAGAAGCTTTAATCTTTGGCGGATATCACCCAGAAGCCTCCAAGTTGGTTTCTCAGATGGCCCGCAAGCGTCTGAAGACCCTGTTTATCTCTGATGATGGGGTTAAGGATGCCAGCTTCCTCAAGGTTGCAGGTGCTGCTGCTGATGGTGCATATGTGACCGGTCCTCTCGATCTGTCTAAGGTTCCTTTGAATGCGGCCGCAATTGCAGAGTTCAAGGCTGAGTACGGTGCTGATCCGGGTGCTTTTTTCCAGGAAGGTTATTCCGCAGCGCTGGCATTGCTGAACGCCATCGAGCAGGCTGGTTCCACCGATTACGACGCAGTGACCAATGCTCTGCGTACCAAGTATGTTGAGACACCTGTCGGTAATGTAAAGTTTGACAGCAAAGGTGACGCCGAAGGTGTTGGTTTCGCCATGTACAAAGTTGAGAATGGTGCCTTCGCTGAAGTCAAATAATCAACGAACAAAAGCAGCAAATCCTGAGTTTCGGGGCGCTGCAGTTTGATACCCTTCAGGGGGCTGACAGAACGTCAGTCCCCTGAAGTTTTGTTTACGCCAGGATGTTGTAGACTGTTGGGGCAGCATTTTTTGCCGATTTTCGCCATGGTAAACAGGTGTTTGTTGTGGCTAACTCTTTTCGCTCGGTTTTTTCTATGGAATATTTTATCGAATTGTTTCTCAGCGGGTTGACCCGGGGGAGCATTTACGCCCTGATTGCCTTGGGGTACACCATGGTTTACGGCATCATCCAGCTGATCAATTTCGCCCACGGTGAAATTTATATGATTGGTGCTTTCGTTGCGCTGATCGTTGCTGGCGTTTGTACCATTTACGGCTTTGCCGGCGTGTCGGTATTGATTATCGCCGCTATCGCTGCCGTGATCTACGCCAGTGCTTATGGCTACACGCTGGAAAAGATCGCCTATCGGCCGTTACGCGGTGCACCCCGCTTGTCACCACTGATTAGCGCTATCGGGATGTCGATCTTTTTACAGAACTATGTGCTCTTGGCACAGACGTCTGATTTTTTACCCTTCCCCCGTTTGATCCCCGACTTCGAGTTCATGGAGCCGGTTGCGCACATTATCGGTTCGCCCGAACTGGTGATTCTGGTGACAACTGTGGTCACCATGATTCTCCTCACCCTGTTGATTAAAAAGACCAAGGTCGGCAAGGCGATGCGTGCCACCCAGCAGGATATGAGTATGGCGCGGCTGGTCGGTATCAATGTTGACCGGATTATTTCTCTGACTTTCGTCATCGGTTCGGCACTGGCAGCAATCGGTGGGGTACTGGTCGCCTCCTATATCGGCCAGGTCAACTTTTATATCGGCTTTCTTGCTGGGGTGAAGGCTTTTACTGCTGCAGTCCTTGGCGGTATCGGGTCGATACCCGGTGCGGTCCTCGGTGGTCTGGTTCTTGGTTTGACCGAGAGTTTTGCCGCCGGTTACGTGTCGAGTGACTATGAAGATGTTTTCGCCTTCGGGCTTCTGGTCTTGATCCTGATCCTGCGGCCGGCCGGTATCCTCGGCAAAGCACGCAAGCAGAAAGTTTAGGGGTGACGGATATGCTAAAAGAATTCAGACAATCACTACTGGTTTCGATCTGGTTTGTCTTTTTGACCTTTCCGCTGATGGTGGTACGCGTTAACACGACCGAGAGTATCGTCGAATGGCGCTGGATGAGTCTGGTGTGGGTGGCCGTTGCCAGCTTTTTCCTCTCGTACCTCTGGCGCTACATGCTGGCGCGGCAACAGGCAAAGAAAAAGGTCGAAGAGGAAGGGGTTCAGCAGCTCAGCAAAGCACAGTTGCTGTTAGAAGACATGACTTTCCGTTACAAGGCGATGGGTGTCCTGCTCGCTTTTTCTCTGGTCTTTCCATGGATTTTTGATACGTATCAAAGCACGATCATGATTTCTGCTCTGATCTATGTGGTGCTCGGTTTGGGCTTGAACATCAGCGTCGGTCTGGCTGGTTTGCTCGATCTCGGTTACGTCGCCTTCTTTGCCGTTGGTGCTTATTCTTACGCACTGATCAATCACCATTTCGACTTCGGTTTCTGGGCCTGCCTGCCGGTCGGTGGTGTTCTTGGCTGCCTGTTCGGAGTGATTCTCGGATTTCCGATCCTGCGCTTACGAGGTGACTATCTGGCGATTGTTACCCTCGGTTTCGGTATGATTATCAAAGTTGTGCTGGAAAACTGGAACGAGTTTTCCTTTGGCCCAAGTGGTATTGCTAACATCGACCGGCCTGGCTTGTTTGGCATCGATATGAATATCGATGGATCGACAACCTATATCTACTACATCATGGTGGCGATGGTGGTGTTCACGATTTTGATTACCATGCGCTTGCGCAACAGCCGCATCGGACGGGCTTGGATTGCTTTGCGAGAAGATGAAATTGCCTGTGTGGCGATGGGTATCGACATGGCTCGTACCAAACTGTCGGCTTACGCCCTCGGCGCATTTTGGGCCGGGATGGTTGGTGTTCTGTTTGCGGCAAAGACCACATTTATCAATCCCGCCAGTTTTACCTTTATGGAGTCGGCGATCATCTTGTCGATTGTTGTTCTGGGAGGGATGGGCTCGATTCTCGGGGTGATCCTCGGGGCCTTTATCCTGATTTTGCTGCCCGAATATCTGCGGGCCTTTTCGGAATATCGGATGTTGGCTTTCGGTGCGGCGATGGTGTTAATGATGATTTTCCGACCCCAGGGGATTATCAGCAATATTCGCCAGAAATATGAATATAAAGGTTTGAAAGAAGAGGCCGACAATGGCTGATAAACATAAATTACTCGAAGTTAAAGGCCTGACCATGGATTTCGGTGGCCTGCGGGCTGTCGACAGTGTTTCCCTCGAGGTTCACGAGGGCGAGATCGCCGCACTGATTGGGCCGAACGGGGCGGGTAAAACCACCTTTTTCAACTGTGTCACGGGCATCTATACCCCGACCAAGGGTGATATCCTTCTGCACCCGAAAGGCCTGGCGACGCGGCGACTGAACGGGCTGAAGCCGAACAAGGTGACGGAGATGGGCTTGGCGCGGACGTTTCAGAATATTCGTCTGTTTCCCGATATGACCGTTTTGGAAAATGTCATGATCGGGCGCCATTGTCGGACAAAATCTGGCATCTTCCGCTCGATCATTCGTAGTCGAGGGGTCCGCGAAGAGGAGCAGCAGATTGTTGAAGATAGCTATCAGCTGTTGGTTAAAGTCGGTCTCGGAGAGTTTGCCAACGAGTTTTCGAAAAACTTGCCCTACGGTGCGCAGCGACGTCTCGAAATCGCCCGGGCGATGGCGACCGATCCCTTCCTGTTGCTGCTCGATGAGCCGGCTGCCGGAATGAACCCGCAGGAGACAGCCGAGCTGGATCAATTGATCTGCAAAATCAGCGAAGAGGATCGCATCGCTATTCTGTTGATCGAACACGATATGAAGCTGGTCATGAATATCTCCAACCCAATCTATGTGATGGAGTACGGCAAGAAGATCGCTGAAGGAAGTCCACAGGAAATAAAGGATAACCCGAAGGTCATCGAGGCGTATTTAGGGGAGGAGACCGATGCTTAAAATTAATAATATTCAAACGTTTTACGGCAACATTCAGGCGCTCAAAGATGTCTCCATCGAAATCAACGAAGGTGAAATTGTTACCTTGATTGGTGCGAACGGGGCGGGTAAAACCACAACGCTGATGTCGATCTGCGGTATTGAACCTCCCAGGAATGGGGAGATCATTTTTGATGGCGACCCGATCACCGGGCTGCCGCCAGAAAAGATCGTCCAGAAAGGGATTATTCAGGTTCCTGAAGGTCGCCGGATTTTCCCCGATATGACGGTCCTGGAAAATCTGGAGATGGGGGCCTTCCTGCGGACCAACAAGCAGCTGATACAGCAGGATCTGAACTACGTTATGACCCTGTTCCCAATTCTCGAAAAAAGGAAGACTCAGCTTGGTGGGACCCTCTCTGGTGGCGAGCAGCAGATGCTGGCGATCTCCCGCGCGCTGATGGCACGCCCTCGGGTGCTGTTACTGGATGAGCCGTCTTTAGGGCTGGCACCACTGATCATCAAGCAGATTTTCGAGATCATCAAGCAGATCAACAAAGAGAGCAATACGACGATTTTTCTGGTTGAGCAGAATGCGAACCAGGCCCTTAAACTGGCTGATCGTGGTTACGTTATGGAAAACGGGCGGATTACTCTGGTCGATTCAGCTGATAGCTTGCTGGAAAATGATGATGTTCGAAAAGCTTATCTGGGCATGTAATGAAAACTATCGTTTGTTGAAAAAGGCGTCCGGTGAGGGCGCCTTTTTTGTTGGACACTGGTGGCTAGATGCTGCTGGTCGGTTTTAAAAGCACATGTTATTATTAAAAGTCTTGTCATCCATTTTGCTTCTCGGGAGTTTTACTCAACATGCTTAAGCTTTTCTCAACAGTCACGAAAAAGGTGGTCGTCGGTTATCTGGTGATTGTCTGCTTCAGCTTGTTGGCGATCGGCTTTGCGCTGTTCCGGCTGCATCAACAAACGGCTCAGGCCCAACAGCTGGTCAATGTTGATTTTCGGGCTTTTGAACTGGTGCGGGATTTACAGCAGAATTTGATGGCACAGGAGAATATTGAAAAACAATTGTTGATACTTCGTGACCCGGCGTTGCGTGAACTCCGGCTCAATCGCAATGATGCCCTTGCCGGGTATGCACATTCCCTCGGTCGACCACCTTTCGTTGAGCTGTTTTCTCCCGTTTACGAGCAGTTACAGATGTACCGGAAGTTTGACGATCAATTGTCCGAATCGCTGCTTTGGCATGATTGGGAGGAGGCCGTTAAAATATCAAATGAATCAACGGTTCCGATCCGCAGCAAATTGCTTAAACAGCTGTCTGAGTCCCGTCAGCAACAACAGTTGCGGATCAACAGTGGCTTAGCTGAATTATCGAAAACAAGTGATGAGGCTTATCGACTGACTTTATTGTTCGCCGTGATCGGAATTTTCCTTTCCGCTCCGGTTTCGATTGCCGTCATAATGAGTATTCATCGCTCTGTCAGGGCGCTAAAAAAAGCAACCTTGGAGATATCTGATGGTAGTTTTGAGCATCAGCCTGAATTGAGTGGTGATGATGAATTTGCTCAACTTGCGAGTGATTTCAGCAGTATGGGGCGAAAGCTCAGGGATTTGGAACAGTTGCGCCTGGACGCCAACCCCTTGACTCGCTTGCCGGGTAATCTGGCCATTGATCGGGAACTCGATCTGCGGATTTCACGCCACGAACCGTTTAGTCACCTGTATATCGATCTGGATAATTTCAAGGCTTACAGCGATCGTTACGGGTATAAAGCAGGTAGCGATGTTTTAGCCCGTTCTGGTGAAATGATTGAACGGGTTGTTCGGCTGGGAGGAATGCCGGAGGATCTGGTCGGTCATATTGGTGGCGACGATTATGTCGTAGTGACTGAGTTAGAGAAGGGAGAGGAACTGGCGAAACAGATCATTGATGAATTTGAAGAGATGGTCCCTTCGTTTTACGATGAAACTGATCGTGTTAACGGATGCTTCGTCGGCAAGGATCGTTTTGGCGTTGAGCGGACCTTTCCGCTCATAACCGTCTCCATCGCTTTAATCCGCTCCGATCATTATGACTTTCCGTCCCGTTTGGCGATCAGTCAGGATTGTGCTAGGCTCAAAAAATATTTGAAAGAGCAGGAGGGGAGTAACTACATGTTGGATCGTCGGAAATAAATTATGAAAGTTATTATTGTTTTCGGGCTGTTGCTGTTAACGGCCTGTTCTGGAACGCATTTGAGCAAAAACTTGAATTTTTCTCCACTGCAGTCAGCAGAGCAGAAACTCTTCATAACCGCCCTTGATCAGTACTCTGCAACAAGTGATCTGACACTGATGGATGATTTACGTCTGCGTTATCCCGATTCGATTTGGGCAACCCGTGCCGAAACTATTGCCACGCGCGCTCGTGAATTGAACGACCTCAAAACGCAACTTCATGGCATTCAGACTGAAGATCAGCAGTTGCTTGACCAGCTCGCAGCATTAAAACAGGAGAACCTGCAGCTCGCCGAACAGATTGCACAGTTAAAAGCACTGTTGATCGAGTTGGAACAGCGACCGCAGTAGGGTTTCCGATCTCGGGGGTGTTGCAGTGTTACTGGCCGGACTTATCAGTCTGCTTGTCACCAGCCTGGTGAATTTTTATTTTTCCATTCAGATTTTACGCCGCGTTACTGCTGCGGAAATCAAAATCAGTTTTTTTGAAATTCGCTGGCAGGTCCACAAACATTTAAAGGACTATTGCCGTTTGACCCGTCAGGATGATGGCCGGATTGGTCGCGCTTTCTATGGTTACTGGCTAACGATAGTGTTGATGCTGTTGTCGGTCGTGGTGATTCTGGTTTCGGTTGGCGGGATGCAGTAAGCGCGTTTATTCGTTTTTAAAGGTCTGCTCGGCCCACTGAATGGCTTCAATATGGATGTCCTGTAAGGTGTTTTCCTGTAATCGTAAACTGTCGGCTATGTAAGAGAGAACCCGCCAGAGACCCATTTCCTGGGCCAAAACGAGATCGAGAACTTTTCGCGCATGTCCCGGTTTGCCCAGCAGAGCTTCTTTCAGGTCCTCCTCAAAGGGGATATCATCCAACACATCTTTTAACGGCCGGTCGATAATCCCATCAAGCATCGAGAACAAACCCATCAAAAAGAGATCTGGCGCACGACTGATCATGCCAACGTGTGGCGCTAACAATTCGCACGATTTACCACGAGCCAGAGAGTTAATGACCAGTTCGTCCGGCTTGTCCGAGGCCATCCCCGTCAGAGATATCAAAGACGCCCATTTTCTCAATTCCTGAGCGCCAATCAGGGCCAGAGCCTGTTTAATCGAATGGACTGGTTTTGGCAGGCCAAAGGCTGCAGAATTGATCAGTTTCAGCAGTTTGTAGGCAACCGACATCTCGCCTTGAATAGTGTTGGCTAATTCTTCGTAATCAATTTCCTGAACATTGACCTGCTTAAGAATCTGTAAATATTTCAGCTTGTTGGCGGGGATGTCTTTGCGACTCAAAACGGTCGGTTTACTGAAGAAATAACCCTGGAAATAGTCAAAGCCGATGTTTTGCAGTTGATGGAAGCTCTCGTAGCTTTCCACCTTCATGGCCTGCAGCTTGATTCCTCTGGAGGCAAGAATGTCAGCATAGTCCTGACAGTCCGCGATGCTGGTGTTTAAGGCGTCGACCTTCACGATGTCGATCGACTTCAGCAGTGGCTCAATGCTGGTGTCAAAAACGAAATCATCGAGCGCCAGAGTATAGCCCACCGCTTTAAGTTTGCGACAGGCTTCAGTTAGTTCTGGATCGGGAATCAGTGGCTGCAGAATATCGATGACTACCGCCTGCGGGGGCAGGGCAGTGATGTAGCCACCCTTAATTGTGTTGTGAGTGACTTTGAGACAGGCTCTGGTGTTATCAGTCATTTCCTCAATGCTGAACAGGAGGAAGCTGTTGGCAATGACGTTGGAGGATGCGTCGTCCAGATCGGAACCACCGAAGTAGTTGTCCAGACTGTCACGGAACAACAACTGGTAAGCAAAGATATTTTGCTGCCAATCAAAAATCGGTTGGCGGGCAATAAAACGTTTCATAAATCACCGGAGTAATAAAATTAGCAAGCCCTAAGAATATGTCAAGAATTGGACTTTGTGTCAATTCTTACCTTTTAGCGGACCGGATTTGTCGTTCCTTGCGAATAATTCTCTCTAAATGACTGGCACGAGAAAATGAATGTGAAATCTGCATTGGCGTTTGTTGCGGAAGCAGAAGTCCTGTGGGATAATTATCACGGTTCCGGTAAGTCGGGGGGAAGGTGCCGGGGGCGATTATGTAATGAGGTTGGCCGGTCTTTCTATTGAAATGGTACCCGACTTATGCTCGAGCCCAGCGAAAAGAATTCACCCGATTCCACGAGGTATACGCTCCATCAGCCATTCTTCATTGGCCAAAAACAGTTCCTTGAGCGTAGACCTCGTGGAATCGGGTGAATTCTTTTCGCTGGGCTCGAGCATAAGTCGGGTACCATTTCAAT
>CALZLE010000170.1 GCA_945788205.1 uncultured Desulfuromonadales bacterium | reverse complement strand
GTTGCCCTGACCTTTGAACAGGCCCTCGACAAAGCCAGAGAAGAGTTGAGCTAAGAGGGGTTCGGAGTTTTGACCGGGATCGATGTCAAGGCGACGCTGAAGAAAAAGCTCGATACAGATTTCAGAAGCTACCGCATCCTCGGCGCCTGCAATCCGACCTACGCTTACAAAGCCTTGCAGGCGGAACCATGGATCGGCAGCATGCTACCCTGCAATGTCGTTGTTCAGGAATTTGATAACCACCAGGTTGAGGTTGCCGCCGTAAATCCGATCGCCTCGATGCAGGCGGTCGAGAACCCGGCCCTGCTATTGATCGCAACGACAATTCAGAACAAGTTGAAGGCCGTCATCACTGCCATCTGATCAGCATGGTCAGACTTAATCCGGGAGGAAGGACTCAACCCATGGAACAGGATAAATCATTTGTCGATATCGATAATCTCAACTTGCCGCGCCGCCAGTTTGTTAAAGGCGTGGCAATGGGTGGCGTTCTGCTCGGTATGGGACTGTCCCCGGCACGACTGCTGGCAGCCACCGATTCCCCTGCGGCACAACCGACCCTGCGTGGCAAAGATTTTAATCTGACGCTTGCGCCGCAAGCGGTCAATTATACCGGCCGGCAACGAATCGCTACGGCGGTAAACGGCAGCGTTCCGGGACCGATTCTGCGCTGGCGCGAAGGCGATCGGGTCACCCTGAATGTGAGCAACCGGTTAGCCGACTCAAGTTCTATCCATTGGCACGGCCTGATTCTACCCCCCGAAATGGATGGCGTCCCCGGCATCAGCTTCAAGGGGATTGATCCCGGTGGCAGCTTCCGCTATCAATTTGATGTCAAGCAGAGCGGAACCTACTGGTATCACAGCCACTCCGGGTTTCAGGAACAGACCGGACTCTACGGAGCACTCATTATCGATCCGCAGGAACCGGAACCGTTCAGCTATGATCGCGACTATGTCGTTATGTTGTCCGACTGGTCGGATGAAGACCCTACCGATATCTACGCGAAACTGAAAAAAATGAGCGGCTACTATAACTTTGCCGAACGGACAAGCGGTGATCTTGCTCGCGATATCGGGCAAAAAGGGGTAGCCCGCACCTGGTCGGAACGCAGCATGTGGAACCGGATGCGCATGAGCGACCGAGACCTGTCCGATGTGACCGGTTACACCTACACCTTCCTGATGAACGGGCAGACCCCGGCCGACGGCTGGACCGGTCTGTTCAAACGTGGGGAAAAGGTCCGCTTACGCATTATCAACGGCTCGGCGATGAGCTTTTTTGATGTGCGTATTCCAGGACTGACGATGACTGTGGTTGCTGCTGATGGCCAGAATATCGAACCGGTGTCGGTTGATGAGTTTCGCATCGGGGTGGCCGAAACCTACGACGTGATTGTGACGCCGAAGGATGACCGTGCCTACTGCATTTTTGCCCAGGCTTTCGATCGGACCGGTTATGCCCGCGGAACCCTGACCCCCGACCCAACCCTGACCGCAGAGGTGCCGGAGTTTGACCCCTACCCGATCCTGAGTCATCAGGATATGGGTATGGATATGGGCAGCATGACAGGTGGAATGGGGGATATGGGTGAGGACGCACATGACATGTCGCAAATGAAAGGGATGGCGGGCATGAACTCCGCTAAACCTGGAATGGAAGGCAGTATGCCTGGTATGGCGATGCTTGGCGCGGCTGGTCACGGTAGCACCGCCGAAATCGTCCATGCCGCCACAGAGTTCGGTCCGCATGTCGACGCGCGAGCGCAGAGTCCGCAATATCGACTGGATGATCCCGGTGTCGGATTGCGCAACAACGGCCGCCGGGTCCTCAGCTATGCAGACCTGCGCAATCTCTATCCCACTCACGATCCACGCGAGCCGGAACGTGAAATCCAGCTCCACCTGACCGGCAATATGGCCCGTTATATGTGGTCCATCAATGGGGTTAAATACGCCGATGCTGAACCACTGCAGTTCAAATATGGTGAGCGGTTGAGAATTACCTTTGTCAACGATACGATGATGAATCACCCCATGCACCTGCACGGCATGTGGAGCGATCTGGAAACCGGAGACGGCCGACGAATTCCGCGCAAACATACGGTGACTGTGCAGTCGGGCGCAAAAATAAGCTACCTGGTCACCGCCGATGCCAAGGGCGACTGGGCTTTCCACTGCCATCTGCTCTATCACATGCTGGGGATGTTCCGTAAGGTTGTTGTCAGTTAAAGAGGGAGTCTGACCATGAAAAAACATCTATTACTGCTGTTTTCAGCACTGATCATACCAACCTTCAGCTTCGCTGGCGGGAAGACTGACGATCCGCTGCTGACGATGCTGAACGTAAATCAACTCGAAATTCGCACTGCGGACGGGGACAACCCGCTGGTCTGGGATGCCGAAGGCTGGATCGGTAAGGATCTGCATAAGCTCTGGATCAAAACCGATGGTGAATATGTTGATAGCAAGGTTGAAGAAGCGGAGCTGCAACTGCTTTACAGTCGGGCCGTTGCGCCTTTCTGGGATCTGCAACTCGGCTGGCGGCGAGACATCCGCCCGACCCCGAATCGTGACTGGCTGGCCTTCGGACTGAGAGGGCTGGCTCCCTACTTTTTTGATATCGATACTGCGCTGTTCATCGGCGACAACGGCCGTACCGCAGCACGACTACAGGCCGAGTATGAAGTCATGCTGACCCAGCGCCTGGTTCTGGCCCCCGAGATTGAATTGAACCTGTACGGTAAGAATGACCCAGCCGTCGGGATCGGTTCGGGACTTTCCGATATCGAAGCAGGGTTGCGGCTGCGCTATGAAGTGCGCCGTGAGTTTGCTCCTTACATCGGCGTGAACTGGACCCGACTGTACGGTCAGACAGCCGACTACGCCCGCGCAGAAGGAGCAGACGTTGACGATGTTCAGTTTGTGTTCGGGATTCGCGCCTGGTTTTGAACTCCTTAGTATGTTCGGATGCAGCTCAAACCAAATCGTACCAAGTGTTTACTTTTGTCCAACTGCCTCAGAGCGACAACTGCTTGTCGCATAACGATAATTTCTCTTCAGGCTGCGAAAACAGCTCCTTAAAATCGCGGCGCTCGAACAGATTTAACTGTAACAATCGCAATATCTGGTGCTGAGAGCTATCCAAAGTTGAGTCATCACGGCATTGAAGGATGTGCCCAGAAAGCTCTTAACGAGCAGATTTTGCTTGATCCACTTGAAGAACAGTTCGATCTGCCAACGTTCTTTGTACAATTGAGCGACCGTTGCCGCCGGGAGATCCAGCGCATTGATCAGAAACTCATAGGTGATGCCGGTCTCCTCGTCCAGGTAGCGAACCTTGCGATAGGTGCCGGAAACCCCTTAGCGTTTGATTTTCTGATCGCGCAATATGCCCGGGCTTTTGCGTCCCCGGCACAGCGGACCGGGAGTCGTCACCGCATTACTTTTCGGGTGCGTGACAAAGAAGACACCGTCTGCGGTCAGTTCCTGATACCAGGAATAATCAGTATAACCCCGGTCGAACACAACGTAAGACCCTCTGGGCAGTTCGAGTTCCCGGGCGATGTTGATTTCATGCTCCTTGCCTGCTGTCACGTTGACGAAAGCGGGCAGGTAGCCGTCGGCATCCAGGCCGATATGAAGCTTTGCCGCACCTTTGCCTTCACGGTACTGGGCCCAAGGGAACAGCGACAGCGTCAGATCCACCAGGGAGGCATCAATCAGGTAGATCTTGCCCTTAAAGTTTGAACGCCTTGTTTCTCGGGGCCAACGACCGGCAACGGTTCAGCAAGCGGAGAAATAGTGCCTCGTACATCTTGTGGTTGTTGCTCATTGGCCCGACTCAGCGTCGCCCGACGGAACGGCTTGATCCCGAGATGGTAGAGTTTGCTGGCCAGAACCGACATATTTTCAACAATGTCCCGCAGGCTGTCGCGCCCAGAAAGTTGCGCCGTCAGCAGAGCAACGAACTGTGCCCAACGGGAAAACGAGCGGAATTTTTGCCCGGTATGATACTTGTTGACCAGAGCCTGAAATTCATGTCTCGGGAAAATTCGTACAATTTGAGAAAGAACCTTGTTACAACGCGCCATGGCTCATAACCTCCTATTTTTAATGCATTTTTAGCTAAATCATCACAACACAGACACATTCTAGGCCATTCTTTTTATTGATCAAACTGTGAGACAGCAGTGCTCGAACAATATCAATATCTGGAAACGACAAACGGCTAATACGGCAAAAATGGGGGAGATGTGAATGGACCATCTTATTCAGCTAACGATAATTTTAGCCATCCCCTCTCTACCTTTCCATCAGAATAAGATCTATCTGCCAAGCAGGCCGACAGGGCAGAATGAAACATTAAAGACGGACAACTATTCGACTCTAATCCTTTCTGTCTTGACTTGGACTAACCATATCTATACCTTGCTGAAATTGGTTTTCATTTCCATGTCAGACTTTAATCCTAAGGAGCGTCAGAATGATAAAGCAGATCTTGAAACCCACGTTAATGTTATTGCTTCTCTTTTCAACTTCACTAACCGCTGAGAGTGCCCTTCTGCAAGATTGGGCAGGCCTGCGCCCAAGCCTTGAAGAGCATGGAGTGACAGCCGAAGCGGTACTAACCACCGATTTCCTCCACAACACCCGTGGCGGGAACGAGAGGGACGGAACCATTCTCGGCAACTTCGATCTAACCTTTGAAGTCGATTCCACTAAAGCCGGCTGGTGGAAAAACGGTACCTTTTTCGTTTACTTTATCGGCAATTTCAACTCCAACGGACCGATGACCGAAATCACTGGAGATCTGCAGACCGCCAGCAACATCGAAGCAGATCAGGCGTTCAAACTGTATGAAATCTGGTACGAACATCGCTTTTTCAATGAAAGACTGTCACTTCTAGCCGGTCTGCATGATTTCAACAGCGAGTTCGACGTGCTTGAATATGCAGGATTATTTATCAATAGTTCCTTCGGCATTTCACCAGACATCTCGCAAACCGGCCCCTCCATCTTCCCGACCACTTCTCTTGCATTCCGCGTAAAGGCTCAGCCAACCGACACCAGCTACCTGATGGCGGCAATCTATGACGGCGTTCCTGGCGACCCCGGCGACCCGCCAAAAACAGCGGTCATTCTCGACGAAAAGGATGGCATCTTTGCAGCCTTGGAGCTGGGCCTCACGAACGGCGAACCGAGCCAAGCCGACTACTACAAGCTCGCCGGTGGTGGCTGGATACACACCGCCGAGGTAGAAAACTTCAACGGCCAGGTGCACGACGTCAACCGCGGCGTTTACCTGATAGCGGAGAAAACGCTCTATTCGGAAACTGCTGACGGACAGGGACTAGGAGGCTTCATACAAATCGGCTTCGCCGATGACGATCTCAACCAGATCGCCGACTACTGGGGCGCCGGCCTGCACTACACCGGTCTGCTCCCCGGTCGCAATGAGGACATAACCGGACTTGCCGTTGCCCACGCCAACAGTGGAGACGAATTCCTGACCTACTCGGAAAACGTGCTCGGCAACAATGTCAAGCACAGTGAAACAGCGATTGAACTCACCTATCGCTGCGCCATCACCCCCTGGCTGACGGCCCAACCAGATGTTCAGTACATCATCAACCCTAACATGGATGCCGATGTCGATAATGCTCTGCAGGTCGGAGCCAGGCTGGAATTGGTATTTTGACGTCTCCATCACAACACACCTGTGCAGTCCCTGTCTGAGCCAGAGAAAACCGAAGTGCCCCGGCCTGAAGTCACGTAAGGGCACTATTTTCTTGCCAACCCATCTTCAATTGTCTATAAGTCGCTGTTGAAATCTCCGAGCCGCTGCCACCTAAAGAACCTTCTACGGTTCAGCGGCCGATGGGTACGACTGGAAACGGCCGTGCCTCCCAGTGTGGAAAGGAGAGACCGCAACGTACCCCTATGGGTGCGTCCGCTTGAGGTCTCTTTCCATTGCGAAAGAGACCTTTTTTTGTGTGCGGGAACTCCTGTAAGAAAACTATCCACCAAACACTTTGAAGTCTTTCCATTGTTCAGGATGGGCCTGAACTTGTTATGGATATTTGGAGAAGAGCAGGAGGAAAATCAGATGAAGTTAAAAAAATTGATGGGATTGAGCCTTTGCTGGTTGTTGGCAGGCCTGGGCCTGACAGCAGGTGAGGTGCAGGCCCGCACACTGGAGGAGATCCTCAAGGACAAGGGGGTTATTACCGCCGAGGATTACGCTGAGGCGAAAAAAAATAGGCTGGTCGCCTATACCCCCGGCAAAGGATTGAAAGCGACCAGTACCGACGGAAACTCCAGCCTCACTCTCGGCGGCTACGCTCAGTTTATTTACCGCTATACCGATTTTGATGACTCGACCAAAGATACCAAAAGCGATTTCGACATCCGTCGCTTTAAGCTACAGCTCAAGGGAAACCTTCTCAGTAAGGATTTTGGCTATAAGTTTCAGGGCGAGATGGCCAGCGGATTCAAAACCGAAGACGCCTACATCAATTATAAATTCGGGCCGCACCTGGTCCTGAAGGCCGGTCAGTTCAAACCGCCCCAAGCCCGCCAGGAATTGACCTCGGCATCCAGGCAGCTGTTCCCGGACCGTTCGCTGGCCAACGACACCTTCAATCTTGGCCGCGACCAGGGGGTTCAGGCTGGCGGCGAATTTGCCGATAAGCTGTTCGCCTACCGGATCGGGCTGTTCAATGGCAATGGCCCGAATACCAGCAACGTTGATGACAATCACATGTTTACCGGCCGGCTTGATGTGAATCCCTTTGGCGCCTATAAAATGGACGAAGCCGGCTGGCCGAGTGACAAGTTACGCTTGAACCTCGGCAGCTCTTTCGCCTGGGAAAAAATCAGTGCCAGCGACGTCGGAATTGGTTTTGACAAAGACAACGACGTGCTGGATGTCGCACTCGCCCTTGACAGCTTGACCGCTGCCTCCTTTGCTGCCGCTTACGGCAGCGACCTGACCTGGCAACTCTGGACAACCAACCTCAACGTCTCCTGGATGGGAGCGACTTTCGCCGCTGAACACTACCACCTGAACGCCGAGCCGCAACTCGGCGCCGACTGGGACGCCGACGGCTACTACCTGCAGGCCGGCTATCAGCTAATCCCCAAAACCTTGGAGTTGGGCATCCGCTACTCGGCTGTCGAATCGACCGACGCCAATGCGTCGGCCCGGTTTGACAAAAGCCAAACCCAGTTCGGTGCCAACTATTATTTCGCCGAACACATGGCAAAACTGCAAACCGATGTCACTCTGGTTTCAGATGATCTGTCAACGCAAAAAGATGACACGATTTTCCGGTTGCAAGCTCAATTTTCCTTCTGATTCTTCTATTTTACCTGCAAAGCAAAAGGGACCTCGCCTGAGGTCCCTTTTGCTTTGCTTCAACTAACTCCTGCCCTGAATTAAGAGTTAGATGTATTTCGGGTGGATTCCATTTATGCCCGCTCGACATCATCCCAGTGACCAAATTCCCGCTCGGTATCGACAGCGGCGAACAGGTCGGTCTCTTCCAGGCCATTGACTTTCTGCTCAGTGCCGATAGCTGCAAACAGGTCGGTCTCTTCCAGGCCATTGACTTCCTGCTCAGTGCCGATAGCTGCGAACAGGTCGGTCTCTTCCAGGCCATTAACTTCCTGCTCAGTGCCGATAGCTGCGAACAGGTCGGTCTCTTCCAGGCCATAAACTTCCTGCTCAGTGCCGAT
>CALZLE010000169.1 GCA_945788205.1 uncultured Desulfuromonadales bacterium | reverse complement strand
TACAGGAGCAGGGCAAGAGTAAGCTGGAAGCGGTCCTCGAAGCCGCCACTTTGCGGCTGCGGCCGATCCTGATGACCACCGGCGCTATGGTGCTCGGCTCTGTGCCATTGGCGTTGGCAAGCGGTGCCGGGGCCGAGAGCCGTTCGCAGATCGGCTGGGTTATCGTCGGTGGCCTGACTTTGGGTACCCTGCTGACGCTGTTCGTTATCCCGGCGGCCTATATGTTGTTGGCGGAAAAACGGCAGCCAGCGCTGTATGAAGTTGAAAACGAAACCGAGGTTGCTGTTCAGAACGTGAAGGAGGTGGCGGCGTGAAAAGGATAAGTCAAATCATTATCATAGTATAGGCCGGACTGCTGCTCTCCGCGTGCACTATGGGGATGGATTACCAGCGCCCGGAAGCGCTGGTGCCGGTCCAGTTTAAAAGCGATGCCCCCTGGAAAGAAGCAGCGCCAGGCGATTCCGTGGCCAAAGGCAGCTGGTGGGAGATTTATGACGATGCAGTGTTGAACCAGCTGGAAGAACAAGCCGCCGAGGCGAACCAGAGCTTGCAGGCGGCGTACGCGCGACTCAGTCAGGTGCAGGCGAGTCTAGGTATCAGTCGTTCTGAGCAGCTACCGCGCCTCGATCTGAATGCCAGTGCCAATCGGCAGCGGGTCGCACAGGACCTGTCGAGCACCGGCAGTAGCTATTACGGTAGCCAGATCAGTCTGCCGTTGGTGCTCAGTTACGAGGTTGATCTCTGGGGTCGGGTCAGACGTTCCGTCGAAGCTGCAGAAGCCGATGTCAAAAGCGCGGTTGCTGACTACCAGAACCTGCTGTTGACTCTGCAGGCGGAACTGGCACGCAGTTACTTTGCCTTGCGGGTGGTCGATAATGAAATCGAACTGCTAGAACAGACCATCGAGTTGCGAAAGGCAACTCGCGATCTGGTGAAAAGTAAGTTCGACAACGGTCAGGTTGGCCAGCTTGATCTTTCACGATCTGAATCTGAGCTGGCTGCAACCGAAGCTGAAGCGATCGGTCTGCAGAAACAACGGGGAGAATTGGAAAATGCTATCGCTGTATTGATCGGTCTGCCGCCTTCTTCCTTCTCCATCGCTACGGAACCGTTGACTCAGGGGCCACCACCGGTCTCTTCGGGGCTCCCTTCTGCGTTACTTGAACGTCGCCCCGATGTTGCTGCTGCCGAGCGACAGATGGCTGCTGCTTCAGCACGGATCGGCGTTGCAAAAACGGCCTTCTTCCCGGCAATCAGTCTAACTGGTAGCGCCGGGTACGGCAGTAATCAGGTCGATTCCCTGTTCGATTGGGATAACCGGACCTGGGGATTGGGGCCGGCGATTTCATTGCCAATATTCGATTACGGTCGTAACAGAGCCAACCTGGATAGATCGCGGGCGGTATATGAGGAAGCGGTCGCCAATTATCGTCAGCAGGTGTTGGTTGCTTTTCAGGATGTGGAGGATGGTCTCAACGGTCTGCAGGTTCTTGATCGTCAGGGGCAGTCTTTATTGCAGGCGGCGAGGACGGCAAAGCAGGCTTGGGAAATTTCCGAGAAGCGCTATCGCGCAGGTTTGGTCAGTTACCTCGAAGTTGTCGACAGCCAGCGCAGTGCTTTACAGGCAGAGCGAGCATTGGTTCAGTTACGGGGAGCGCAGTTGGACAGCTCAGTGTCCTTGATAAAGGCACTGGGTGGAGGTTGGAAAATGGCTGAAGGAGTCTAGCTCCTTAATTTAGTGAACAAAAGGCGCCTGTCAGTTGTTCCGGCAGGCGCCTCTATTCTTCCGGTCGTTACAGTGTTTAATAGTTCTCCATGGCATGGTCTTCGACACCATCAATCCCGATCCCGCCAATATTTTCCACTGGACCATCAAGCGAATCGAGAAACCGTAACCAGAAGCCGGTGTCGCTGATCAGCTTCTTTGCTTTAGGAGTATAGGGTGCCGCATACATTAAAGCGTGGCTGTGGCAGGGGGATTAGAATTGACTTAATATTTAAGAGCCGTTAATATCTGAGGATGTTTCCGCAGAGGGGGCTCCTGTGTATACCATAAAAATTGTATGTCTGATTCTCGTTCTGATTGGAATCGGCTTTCTCAGTTCCTCAATAATTCTCTGGCTGAAAGCCAAACCCCAAGTTCCAGATCATCTCCGTTCAAGGTGGCTGACACTTAACCTGCTGATGTCCTTCTTTTGGGTTGGCTACGTTTTTTTCATTGGCCTGATGAGCTACCCTGAACCACACTTCCACCAGATCCTGTCGGCAGCACTTCTGTTTGGCGGCAGTCTCTTCGTTTTTTTGGTTGTTAACCTCAGCAGAACGACGATCTCTCGAATCCAAGTCCATCAAAATACAATGACAGAAAAAAACCAGAAACTGGAAGAGGAAATAAACAGCCGAATAAAACTTGAAGAAAAGCTGCTTCAAACAAAAGAAATGCTGGAAGATGAGGTCCAGCTGCGGACTCAAGAGCTTGAACTGTCGAACCAAGACCTATCGATTGAAGTAGAAACAAATAAGCAGATTGAAATGGCGTTTAGAAGCTCCCATGACGAGCTCGGCCTGTTGTTCGAAAACGCCGGGAACGGCATGCGAATTATTGATCACGACTTCAATGTTATTCGTTTCAATAAGGCATTTTCAGAACTATCTGCGGCGAAGGGAGACATCCTAACCGAAAAAAAATGTTACGAGACGCTCAGCTGCTCTGCTTGCCATACTTCGGACTGCAAGCTTAAGCAGATCTCTCAAACAATGGAAAAAATCGAACATGAAGCGACGATGACGAATTATGCTGGTGATACACGCGAGTGTTCTCTCATCGCAACGCCATTCTTTTCACCGACGGGCGAGCTTCTTGGAATTATTGAAAGCTATACGGATATCTCTCAGCAAAAAGAGGCAAAGGACCTCGCTGAGGCTGCCAATCACGCAAAAGGCCAGTTTCTGGCAAACATGAGCCATGAGATTCGCACCCCAATCAACGGTATTCTGGGCTTGACGGAACTGTGCTTGGAGACCAGCCTGAATGATGAACAAGAGGAGTTATTGCAAACGATCGCGTCAGAAGCAAATTCGCTGCTTGGTCTTGTCAGTGGTGTGCTCGATTTTTCAAAGATTGAAGCGGGCAAACTTGAATTGGAGCATATCTCCTTCGATCTGACGAACTTGATCGAAGAGATTTCTACCAGCATCGCCTTGCGTGCCCAGCAAAAAGGTCTTGATTTCATTTCTTATGTCAGTCCGGAAATTCCTTCCAAGTTACTGGGAGATCCGATCCGCCTGAAACAAATTCTCTACAATCTATCCAGCAACGCGCTGAAGTTTACCAGTAAGGGTGAAATCAGCCTGATGGTCGAGCTGGATAGGGTTAGCGACAATAAAGTTGATCTGAGGTTCCAGGTTAACGACACAGGTATTGGCATTGCGAATGACAAGCAGGATGACATCTTTGAAGATTTCACTCAGGCTGACACATCCACGACCCGCAAGTTTGGCGGGACCGGTCTGGGTACGACCATCTCCAAAGAG
>CALZLE010000168.1 GCA_945788205.1 uncultured Desulfuromonadales bacterium | reverse complement strand
TTGTGCAAGCCCCCCCCGATAAAACCGTCAATGTAAGTGAATTGATCCGAACCGTCAAAGTGTCCGATTTATCGCCTCACAATGAATTTAGATGCTTGGCTACACCGGTCAGCGGCTTTCTTATAAACCCTGCATTCTGAGAATATCGCCCCCTCCCAAGTCGATTCGGAGACCCCAAAAAAACGAATGGCCCGTCCGGAAAAGGATCGGGCCATTTGGGTGTCGTTTATGTCGTTATTAATGGGACGCGACTTGTCATTGGCATTGGTGGCGGCGAGGGTGGTACATGATTCTATGGTCTCCATCCCCTCCCCCGGATTGGAAGTTGGGACGGACCCGAGTTCATTCCTTTCCCGCAGACTGGAACAAGAGATTTCCAGAGTCAGTGATTTGCATCGATCCGCGATATTCCAGAAGATTATCCAGTCCGGATTCAAAGGCGTATCTGACACTGGAGGTAAGGAGGTTTTTAAAGCCTTCCTCTGAAAAAGAGCCATCCCATCGGCCAGCGCCATGCGCTCCCTGCCCCGATTGCGCTTCAACTCGAGCTCTTCCACGTCTAGGAACAAGAAAGAATCGCTTGCAGAAGATTGGGGCGAGGATCTTATTCCGGTGCCCCCTCGGTTGATAGCAGAATGAAATACCTCAGAAAATCCCGAAGCCTGGCATCATAGATGTGGTTGTGATCCGGGATGATCCGCTCGTCAACGTAAATGACCAGGTAGGGATTGAGCAAGTTCTGCCCGCCTGTATGGGAAAGGACCGACCCCGGAAAGGGAAGCTCCTCGACCCCCTGATCCCAGGCCTCGCCAAGGCGGTTCAGCATCTGGACACTGGCATCAGGATCGGCCATCAGGGGCCGAGCGGTCTCCTCTTTGCTCCATTTCAGATAGTGGGTATGGAAGGGCGAATAATGGCCGACGGCGGTGCGGTTTTCCTTCTCCTGCGCAGCGTTTTTTTCCTTTTCGAAGAACGTGGAGAAAACCCTCCCCAGGGGAAAGGCGACCTTGGTCGCCTTATCCGCCTCAGAGGTGAGAATGGCCAGGATTGGCCTCTGCCCCGTGAAGTAGGTAGGGCGTTCGGCGGCCATAGCCTGCAGGTTGGCGTAGCGCATTGCCTCGAACGCAGGATTGATCAGAACCACCAAATCCCCGAATTCTCTTGGACTCTTGGCCTTCCCCTCGATGTCGATGAAGCGTTCGGTGAGGACTTGGCCAAGCGCCGAATAGACCACCGCCCCACCGAAACTGTGGCCGACGATGACCAGCTTGGTCTGTCCTTCAATTCCTGGGGGGTCTAGCCGCTGATCAACCTGCCGGATCCCTTCAAGGCGCCCGAGAAGTTCAGTAACCCCTCCGTGACCGACCTTGTGGGCCGTGTTCTTCCTATCCCAGAAAGAAAGATTGGTGAGGGGTCCGGCATCCAGGGATTTGCCCCGCCAACCAACGTAAATCCCCACCACCTTACGTGGTCGGCTTTTCTTCAGACCGCTGGTGAGAAACCCCTCTTCAAGGTCACTGAGTTGGGTGAGGATTTTGCGAAAATTCTCAATATTTTCATCGCCAATTTTGGCGTTATGCTTCCATCCGTGAACGAAGACCACCATCACCAGGTTATGGGTTGTCGACTCCTCGACCAGCCGATCAATCAGAAAGTTAACCTGTCGGCGATCGTGGAACTGCCCCTGGTCGTCGAATTCAACAAATCCGAGGAGGTAATCAACCCCGGCACTCTTGGCCGGATTCGCCACCACCTGCAGGGTATTGGTTCCGCATTGCTGCTCAATTTCAGTGGGAGTGCCAGTGCAGAGCCTGAAGTCCGGCCTATGTATGACATTGGCTTCGCACCCTAGCAGAAACAGGGCCAATAACAGGGCAAGACCGGTGCCTGAGAAAATTTTACCGGACATAAAATGACCTCTCTTTCAAAATATCGGACCTATATTCAAAACAAAACAACTATCACACGATAGCCCGCATGCTCCCACAGTACAGTCAGATTCGGACCGATGGCCACGATAAGGATTCAACAACCGGCGGCATGCCTCTTCATCCGGTAAATATTTCGGCAAATTGTTTATCGGCATGGCTTTCCCTTTTTTACTTCTTCAGTCTTTTATTCCTCAAGCATGACCTCTCCTCATCCTTGTTCCAGGTACCGTCAAACGCATGCAATGCCACTCCGATCAACTTTCCACATTGTTGCCGTTTCTAATTGATCAATGCTCCGTATTCTTGAGCCTGTCCAGGAAACCCAAATAGGCTTTTGCTGTCATTCGCGGCTTTTCGAGGTTAACCATGTGACCGACTCCTTCCCACTGTTTGACCACCCTGGTTCCAGGGATATGAGCTGCGAGGTGGTCTAAACAACTCGGCTTCAGAACGCGATCTCTGGTGCCCCACACAACAAACGTTGGCTGGTTGATCTGCTGAAGATCTTCCTTAGAGAGAGACCCCTCCTCGCTGAGTTGCCGGAAGATCTTTCTGTAGAGCTGCTCTCGTACCAGCCCCTCTTGAGTCAAGTACGAGTTGACGAGCCGCACAAAGAAGTAAAGCGAGTTGGGGCCATTGGCAACATAGCGAACCTTTTCATTGGCGTTCCAATTGTCGGCAATGATGAGTGGATTGATCTCGCCTCCCGCATGGCCCTTGAACTCAGTGGTGTGCGGGTCCTCGAGACCCGCGGGCGCGATCAGGCCAAGGGAAAGGACCTCATCGGGATGGGCAATCGCATAGGTCATCGCGACGGCGCCCCCCATTGAATGACCGAGAAGATGGTGGTTCTTGAGCCCACATTTCACGACCAAGCGATGTACCCGCTCGGCTTGAATCACACGGCCGTATTCCCCGTCGCAGGCTGCGGAACTTCGTCCGTGCCCAGCCAGATCGACCCCGATTACACGATGGTTCTTGCCAAGGACTCCGATCATTTTCAACCAGGTTTCTTTATCGTCCGTAAACCCGTGAAGGAGCAGAATCGGCCTGCCTGGACGCTTATCGGAATGTGGCGACACCGAATCAAAGAAGGAGAGATGCTCCGGCCCAGCCTCGTCAGGCATATGGAGCACTCTTTCCTTTAGAGAAAGCCAGGCGTAAAGCCACTTGAGCCACCCTTTATACAAGCACTCCTGAACTGAGGTAATGAACTGCATCGAAGGGTCCCTGCCCAATTGGTGTTGGCGCTGAACTCAACCCACCGGTGGTGGGTGATGGAGAACTAATAAATAAATTGTATTTCAGCCGTTCCTCTGGGGCGCTTGAGACACCCCTCTCGCCGATAACCGGCTCCCGAATAACCTGCCTCCCCACTTAAGCATACTCTAATAGACGTCTTCTCCTTGTCAAACCCAAACAATGTGAATCGGCATCCAAATTTACCCCATTGCGCCATGGAGCCAGCGCCGTCGTCCCTTCACGGTTCGGATTTTTAATGTATTAAGTAGGGACGTGGCCCTTTTCCTGGCCTCAAACCAAGGATGGAGACAGTAGGCAGTCAAAAAAGAAACCGATCCAGAGGTGCTCTACGGCTAGAGGGTCGGCTAGAGGGTCAGGCTTGGGCTAGAGGGTCAGGCTTGACAAATTGACTTTCGGACCTTTCTGCACTACGCCCCATCAATCACAAGAAATTGGGGTCTGGCTTCCGAGTTGGTAAGTAATGTCTTATAAATTGTTCTATTAAATTTTACGGTGAAGATTAAGGTCAAAAGAAGTTTGTCTTGCAGACCCTGACATATTGGAAAAGCCCGCCAACTTCGCCTGGCGGGCTTTCGATATTGAAAGAAGTAGTGCTACTTGGGACAGCAGTGATTCTCTGGCCCGTTTTTTTCAGGTTCGCTCTTGGCTGATTGCGGGCCAAGTAATTGTGAAGCCGCAAGGAGCCCCGCTTTAACAATCAATTCAGAAGGGATGGTTTCATACACCTCTTCTTCCAACCCGACAGTTCGACAGTCGTGGAGGCCACAAATATCACAGCACTGGCTTTGGCCTGTTTTCCCGTCAATCCACTCCTCGAGCAACCTCCCATTGAGCCAAATCGTGTTGGATTGCAGTGTATCTATTTTGAACTCCTCGACAGACAGTTCGCCCTTTTCCAGAATGACATCGATGCCCAGTGGGCTGAGCGCTTGTTTGAGGGCATCCAGCGCTTTTTCAACCTCTGCCTCTGTAGCCCCGCATCTGGGACATGTTTGTCCATCAAACAATAGCCTCTGCCACTTGACGATCAGCGTCTTCCTGCTATCCATGACAACTCCTTTATGCCTTGATCGGGAACCTGTGCCGGGTGCAGTCGCGCTTGTTCAATATATCATCTCGCTGAAAATGACGGTGTTCAACTTCCCGCGAGAGGATGGTACCAATTTTCTCTGCATCTCAAGCATTTCCCTTAAAATATCGGGGAACAAGTGTACACTCAATACTTCGGAATTAGCCCCTTGAAAATGGAGGCTCTAATGAGACTGAAACGCCCCGTTATCGCATCTCTTGACCAGGTTCGGATTACCCGAGGGGAAGACGAAGTTCTTATCGAATACACCGATCCAAGCATTTCGCCCACGCACCTGAGACTGGGCGCCAGAGTTAAGCAGATGACCGACCAGGAGATTCTGGCCTGTTTTAACGAGACTATCGCGGCAAGAGAGCGTGCCCGCGATGAGTATGAGCACCTAGCAATTGAGATACCCCCCGGCAAGCCGCAGATCGAATTTTTCGACAAAGGGAATCAGTGGAATCAGTGGACTCCGAGAGGCGATGTCCTGCGCTGCATAATCAGCGACGGCGGTCTGAATAACGAGCCTATTATCCACATCGACGAACACGATCTTTCCTGGGAGGAGTTCGGCAGGCTTCTTTCGACCTGCGCCGGTTGGGGAATGCGCGTGGTCTTCGTTCCTGACGATGAAACCGACCTCATACCAACCATTGAAGTCCGTGAGCCCAGGAAAGGAGAGAGATAACGACCCCTACTATCGCCAGGTTACCAGGCGGACCATTTCAGCAATAAAAAGACTCGCTCAGTGCAAATAAAGCGCATCATGAGAAAAGCCCCCGATCCGCGGATTGAGGGCTTTTCGTGTTCTATAGGTCGTGATTTATCGGAAAGCGTTTTTCTACAGCCTCAACGTCGCGGATCACCGGCGCCGCGAACCGGCGTCCGCGTGCATGCGCTTGTTGAACTTCATTCTAGGCTGATTTTCAATCCATCTTCTTTCATTTGCAGAAGCGCTTCTGCGTTACCGCGAGCATCATCGACCGGGTGATGCGTGTGCTTGGTCTTTCGCAAATGTTTGAAGTTGGTGAAGGTGTCTTTCACGAGCCCCTTGTAGAGTGATCCAAGATTTGTTGAACTGTGACCAAATGGATTATTGCCCGTGAAGTGATGAAAGTACCAATTGATGAATTGCCAGTCGAAACCGTTATTGTCGGAGATAAAGAAGGGTCGACCATTGCTATTGTTCGAAATCCATGATGCGAACTGCTCCATCACAGTTCTCGGATCGTCAAACTGTAGTGTCTCATCGCGGCTGAACCCGCTGACGGCGAGTGCCTCGGGTACCCACTTGCCCGAGATCGGTTTGAGTTTTCTGTAGAAGGTCTTCTCAAGCGACGGTTCGACTACGATAGCACCGAAGCAGATCATCGAATAATCTCCCGGTGTCGGCCCGTCGGTTTCTACGTCCACCATGATGTAGCTCATAAGGCAACCTCTTCGAGAAATCGAGAAACCTCACGTCACGGATCAGGCGCGCCGGTACGCGTCGCCTGCATCCGCCGTGTTAGGCAAATACAGGAATCTTCGTTCTTTAACCGGGCTCAAAATCAAACCAATAAAAACAAATACCGATCCGAAGCTTGCAAGAATAAGTGCGCTCCAATTGCTCGTTTTCGAAACGGTGCGTGACGATCGCAGCGACGCGATCAAAATACCAAAAGGACACCATACTATCTAGTACTCAAAAAAATATTAGTTTTCCTACCGCAAAAGCGCAATAGATGATGTTCACGAGCACGACCGCCTCGGTGAGATGACCGAACGGGATAAACGCAGAAAGAACCACCGAGGCGATCGCCACTCCAACGGCCCAGGCAGAGCCGTAAAACCACCACACAACCGGCGAGACAAGGAACAGGAACGCCAATACTGTCACGAACAAGGTGATGCCTACGATGCCGTAGAATAATTCCAACGAATGAGATTCGGACGCATCCCCGTTCTGGTGTACCCCCTCTGATTCTTCTTCGACCCCTGGAGTAACTTCGATCAACTCCTCACGCTCTTGGTCCGGAACATTCCATGTAGAGTTCCATCCCACGCTTCCCGATAGCCGCTCTAACTCTTCCATACCCAGCGACCGTGCAGTCGAAGGTGAATTGGTAAGTAATGGGCCGCTGGTGACGTGCCTCCAGAAAGGTGGACAGACTTCGCCATACTCCGGCACAATCTCGTGGGTCCACTTGAAGATAACAACTTCAAGGGCGTCGTTGCCACGCCCCCGGATTTCAACCTTGTACCAGTTGTCGGCCGAGTAGAACTCTTCGATAACCTGCGTCATACATTAGCCAATGTTAGCCAGAATGCTTCGGAGAAACCGAGCCACATTCTTCCTCACCTATGCCCATAAGATTGCTTATTCGTTATGTGTGTTTTGATACAAATTCTGGCTCATTATCTTCAATTTCACGCACAGCTAGCCAACCAAAGTTAAGTTTATGCCAGGGTATTGTTATCATTGCTGCTTATCATCTTGGTTATCTCCATGATAGAAATAGCCGCTCGGTTTGCCCTTACTGAAGAATTGAACCCATAGTCCCGGAATCACGGTCCATGCAGCAGCAAAGCCAAGTACCCATATAGTCGAGATCCAACCCCAAAAGGAATAGGAAATCGCCCCTATCGTTGCGATAAGCGTCATCCAACCGAAGTGGAGAAAGGTGGTTTTCCTTCCTTCAAGTGACTGACCGATGCAATGAAATACCCCTGCTCCGAAAAATAGCAGCAATATCACGCCAAGGAACTTTAGTATCATCATAAAGTCATCCAATCAAGCGAGGTCAAAGGTACAAGTATATTCTATGATAAATTGAGTCAGTACAATATAGGTAAGCGATCACGGGAGAGGGGCGACCCTTCCCCAGAAACTGGAAATAATGGATTTTATGGGTAGAGTTAAGTAGCACTTACCTTGTCGAGTCTGACTCCCAGCCCTTGCCTTTTTCCGACCGAGGCCAATGACAGAATCAAATCAATGAATTTGGCGTCACTGATGAGGATTTGAGGAACACTCCTCCGAGTGTTCTCAATCTCTTGGGCGAGCTCCTCAAGCGCCAGCATAAGCTCGAAGTGGAAAATGCCTCGCTTCATCAAAAGGGTTCAAGGTCGCCATCAATCGCCTGGGACGACATCAGCCGTTACTGGTCTAATGGATGGATTAATTAAATGACATTGCATATAGTTGCTCAGAAATCTCAACAATCTTTGCTGAACTTTCAAGGCTTTGTATTTTGCTTTTGTCTATTGCATGATAGCCATTGAATGCACCCCAAATGGCGCCAGCCATTGCACCAATTGTGTCAGTATCCCCACCGAGCTTGTATATTGGGGTAAGCATAGAGTCATAAATTTGATTTCTATACTTAAGAGCGAAATAAATTGCGGTCACACAGGATTGAGACGCAGCAATGCCGTTGCCTAGTTTGCTTTTCAATGTTTTGGCCTGAACTGCATCTGACGCCTGAATTGATTTAATGCAAAATGCCATTTTGGTTTGATATTCATTAGATTTACACCAGGTTGGCAAAGTTTCAAGGATGGTTTCTGTAGTCCAATCATGCAGGGCGGCACAGGTCACAAATGCAATGAGTTTTGCACCTTCTACTGCCAGTGGGTGAGCATGAGTGATTTCGGAACATTTTTCGATATTCTCGTTTAATCTATCGTTATCTTCTGGAGAGCACATGGCCAATATTGGTGCCCTCATCGCAGCGCCATTGCCAAAAGAACCCTCTTTGAATTTTGCTCGATTTACATCTTGCCAATTGGCACCGTTTTTAATTTTCTTTAGTAGCCAGGCAGCACTTGGCCCATAACCTCTTGACCAACGGTAGCTTTTAGCAAAAGTAGCCGCCAGATGTTCCTGGTTGACTCCCTTGTTTTGTATGAATGAGCTAGCCAAATCAATCGACATTTGGGTGTCGTCGGTATACCTGATCTTACCGTTTTTTGTTTTCCCAATTGCCTTCCAAAGTAATCGCTCAACAGGCCCGCCCTCAAATGGCGCACCACAAGCATCGCCAATTGCTAGCCCCAAAAAACAACCAGAATATTTATGTGAATCTATCATCAATCCTTAACCTGGCTTACCAGCTAACGTTTGCAATCAGCGTGCAGTATTCTGGTATCGCCCCACCTGTTCAAACCATGTATTTTATTCCCCTTTAAATGCCAGGCGAATACCAAATCCAGAAGAAGTTGTATAGATAAGGCATGGTTCGATTAATCGAGCATCATTTTTGACAGCTTCAACGCTCGCCTTATGCCCACCATTCTCACTAATCATCAACCACACAGCTTTATTTTCATCGTTATAGCTTGCACTAAAATTTAGTATGTCGCCATTCGGGAGCTCAAAATTATAATCATATAAGCAAAGATATACTTTTAAAGGCTCCAAATTCTTGGAGCACACCTCAAGACCTGCAAGGTCAGGATGTTTTTCAAGAGGGATACTTGTGAGAAGCTCCCAGTCATCATCTTCTTTATTATCATAACTAATGGTGACATTCATTTTTTTATCCATAGACAATACTACCCCTCACAAGGAGCTGGTCGCAACGAGAAACAGAATGATGATCCCAAAGGGGGCCAGTGCCGCCCGGGACACGGTCTAGTTGATCCTGTCCCCCCTTTCAGTGATGTCATAATAGACCCCTGCCGCACCGATGAAGGTGTCACCATCCATAATCGGCACGTAGGTTTCCACAACATCGGTGGTCAGTTGCGCTCCCTCCTGAGTTTTGTCAGGTTCAGCGGCTCCTTCAACTCGTCGAGCCTTCATGATGTTCATCGATATTTTTCAACATCAGGCCATCGCTGATGATGGTCCAGGCGAAAAAGTCCACGATCCGTTCGGCATCCTGTTCGGCGTTGTGAATAAGGACGTCTTTAAATGACGGCAGTATGTAGTAGATGCTGACCAGCGGAAAAAGGATCGCGATCAGAGAGGAAATGATGACCAGATATTTGGTTTTCGATGAATTCATATCTCTTCACACTTCACAAACAATGATTTGCGCCTGCAAACAATAGCGACAGGGGGAGGGGTTGTCAATGCGGTATTTGCAGGAGCCAATAAGGCATGTCGTGGTGAGTGAAATATGGTATGCGATCTGTTCAATAAGTTGTGTTATTGGAATTCGCGTGTAGGTTTGGTTCAATCTGTCGGCGGGTGTTGGGGTTGTTGTCGCAGCGAGCTACGTCATGAATAGAGATTTCGAAGGTCCGATATGTTGTGTTATTTAAATTTTAAGGGGCCAGAGGCTAGA
>CALZLE010000167.1 GCA_945788205.1 uncultured Desulfuromonadales bacterium | reverse complement strand
GTTTGTTGGTTATAGTCGTATCGCAGCGCAGACCTTTTATGCCATGAAGGACACCAAAACTCCGGTCCTGGTGTCTTTTTGGACTCTACTCGTCAATCTGGTTTTTGGTCTGGTGTTGATGCAGTTTTTTCAGCACTTGGGGCTTGCCGTTGCATTGACGCTGGCATCTATGTTTAATGCTTGCCTGCTGCTCTGGTTGTTGCGGGATAAGGTTGGCTCGCTGCTCCAGGTATCACTTTGGACACCGCTGATGAAAGTGATACCGGCGTGCCTGCTGATGGCTGTAGTTGTCAGTTTTATCCTTTCTTTGGCCGATTGGCAGCAGACCGGAGAGGTCTTGATGCGGGGTGGGGTTTTGTTTGCTGCCGTCGTTGCCGGGGCCTTATCCTTTTTGGGGTGCTGTTTGTTGTTCCGTTTAGATGAGTTACAGCAGGGCTGGCAGTTACTTAAGAATCGCAAGTCGTCCAGCAGTGCACCTTAGTACCGACCTATTTTTATTTCCCCTCGCGCAATTTTTTTCTCCAACCATATTTGCAGCCAGCTTTTGAAAATACCTCTGGTCGCCGGTGTCAGAAGGCAGAAGCCGATCAGGTCGGTGCAGAAGCCGGGGGTAAGTAATAGCAATCCTCCAGACAGAATCATTGCGCCATCCATCATTTCTCCAGCTGGGATACGGCCTTCGTTTAGATCTGTCTGTATTTTATTGATAAGGTTAAATCCTTGAGTTCTTGCTAGGTAAGCACCGGCAATGCCAGTAATGAAAATCATTGCGATGGTCGGCCCAACTCCAATTTGCTGACCCGCTTCAATGAGCACGTAAAGCTCAAGAATCGGGACTAAAGTAAAGAGAAATAGGAGCTTTATAAACATTTTCATTGCCTTTCATAAAAAAATATAAATTAAGTCTGTTCGTTATCTGGTATTGTTAGAGGCATCCTGTTTGGCAGTGTAAGTATCTGATAATACAGTGCAAAAAATATGGTTAAAAAATAGGCAACCAGTACGGGATGGCTGCTATTAGTGTGCTCTCGATTCTTTCAACAGGGTTTTCAACAGCTTTTCAACAACCATTGTTGAAGATAGCTAAAAGTGTTTGTTTTTCACCAACTTTAGAAATTATGACCTAGCATGCATTGTTTTGCGAGTCAATTTCTGAGATGAGTTGTGTGGTTCTTGTTCTAAGCAAATCCTCAGGGTCCAGACCCGTTGTTGCCGAAAAGTGACAGAGGTCAATCAGCAATTGACTCAGTTGGTCACACAGCTGTTTTTGATTGTCGTTTTCTGCGCGAATCGATGTCTCCATTTCCTGGATCATTTTTTTCATATCCAGGACCTTTTCCAGTGGGTTCGATTGCGCACACTTTTTGGCCAGCTTAGTTCCCCTCTTTAGTGCGGGAAGTGTTTTTGGAATACGCTCTGCAAGAGTATTTTTCTTTCCTCTGGCATCTCGTTCCTGTTGTTTGATTTCTTCCCAGCGCTGTTCGTGTCCCTGGTTGGGGGCATTGGCAAAAATATGCGGATGGCGCCGGATTAATTTGTCGCTGATCGATTGAGCAACGTCAGCAATATCAAACCGCCCATCATCGCTAAATATCTGTGCCTGAAAAACGACTTGAAGAAGCAAATCGCCTAATTCGTCACAAATCTCATCCGGGTTGCCGCTGTCGATTGCTTCGAGAAGTTCATAGGTCTCTTCAAGGATGTGTTTTTTTAGTGATTCGGGAGTCTGTTGGCGATCCCATTGGCAGCCATTTTCTGATCTCAACAGAGCCATGATGTCAATGAGTTCTTTCAGGTTTTGTAACTGTTTTTTGCGGCCCATTGCAGTGCTCTCTTGAAAAAGGTTAAAGCTCTATAAATATCGGGAGGTTGGTACCTTTTCTTGGTATTTTCTACCAGCTGTATTGTTACCACTTTTTCGCTTAAAAAAAACCTTGCAAATTGCCCAGCGATGGGCTAAGAAAACTCGCCGTTATCAATCAGTTATGCAGGGCCCTTTTCCCTTGACATGGTTGAGGCTCTCTTTATACTGTTCCCTTTTGCTCTGGAGCTGCGTTTTATGCGCCTCGAGTTGGATGACATAATAGAAGGTGGTTTGAAACAGGAACTGACCTGCGCCGCTTCAGAGTTTACAGGTTTAATTGAAATGGGGCTGGAGGCAGAAGTCGGTTTTGTTGCACCGATTCAGTTTCAACTCCGCTTGCAGAGATTGGGGCAACTGGTTGAGGTTGACGGTCAGCTTTCGTCCAGAGTCACTTTGGCGTGCGGTCGTTGTCTGCAAGCCTGCGAAGAAGACCTGTCAGCAAGCTTTGCTTTCACCTTTACGCCTTATGTCGCAGAAGAGCAGGTTGCTGAAGACGAGGACGTCGAAGTCGAGCTTGATACTGATGAGCTTGGGTTGGTTTATTACCAAGATGAATGTCTCGATTTAATGCAACCACTGCAGGACCAGTTAGTGATGGCATTGCCGATCAGCCCAATTTGCTCAGATCAGTGCAAGGGGTTGTGCCCTGAGTGTGGCTGCAATTTAAATATTGATAAATGTCAGTGTGAAAAAAAGGTTTTTAATAACCGGTTCTCGGCACTCGCCGGGTTGGAAATAGAATCGTCCGAGAAATAGGACACCAGGCGGATGCCTGATAAATAAAAATAAGTCGAGCATTCATCTGTCGGCTGCAAGGAGAAAAACAAAATGGCTGTACCTAAGAGTAAAAAATCAAAATCGAAAAAGAATACCCGTCGCGCTCATGACTCAATTTCGGCACCGGGCATTTCTACTTGTCCGCAATGTCAGGAGCCGAAGCAGCCGCATCGAGTTTGCGCCAGCTGTGGGACCTATAAAGGTAAAGAAATTATTAACAGCGACGAAATCTGATCTGTTTCTGATCGATTATGTCATTGAAGATTGCAATTGATGTTATGGGGGGAGACTCAGCACCAGCTTCGGAAGTAGCTGGTGCTGTTGCTGCTGCCCGACAATGGGGTTGTGAAGCTATTCTGGTCGGCGATACCGAGAAAATCCAGAAGGAGCTTGCAAAGCACCAGACGCAGGGCCTCTCAATCGAGATCCAGCACGCCAGTGAAGTTGTCGGTATGCAGGATTCAGCTTCTGATGCGGTGCGTAAGAAGAAAGATTCTTCAGTTCGCGTTGCTTTTGATCTGGTCAAGCAGGGCAAGGCGGCGGGAGCCGTTAGTACTGGCAACTCCGGGGCAACCATGGCCGCTGGTATGGCTGTCTTACGACGGGTTAAGGGGATTGACCGGCCCGCGATAGGAACCTTGGTGCCAACCTTGACTGGCCAAACGATGGTCCTCGATATGGGTGCCAATGTTGAATGCAAGCCGATCAATCTACTTCAGTTTGCCGTTATGGGAAGCATTTACATCGAGCAAGTCCTTGGCAAATCGCACCCTCGAGTCGGTCTGCTTTCCAATGGTGAAGAGGAAAAAAAGGGCAATGATCTGACCCGTGAAGCTCATCAGTTACTCAAGGAAACCGATTTGAATTATGTCGGTTATGTCGAGGGTGGTGATGTTTATAACGGTTCTGTTGATGTCGTTGTTTGTGACGGATTTGTCGGTAATGTTTTGTTGAAGGTTTCGGAAGGCTTGGCTGTCGCTATCGGAACAATGCTGAAGCGTGAGATAGAAAGTCGCTTCTGGGCCAGGCTTGGCTACCTGTTAAGCCGTTCCGCGTTTGATGCCTTCAAGAAAAAAATTAATCCAGCAGAGTATGGCGGCGCTCCATTGCTCGGTATTGCTGGGACCGGGGTCATTTGTCACGGCAGTTCAGATCCTGTTGCGATCAGTATTGCTATTCGCCAGGCAACGGAATTTGCCAAAATTAAGCTTGAAGAACGCTTGATCGGCTTGTTTTGATTTTGTTTTGTAATGAAATAGTTTCACGGACAAAGGAGAACCAACTATGAAATCGCGAATCATTGGAACGGGATCCTATACTCCGGAAAAAGTTCTGACGAACTATGACCTTGAAAAAATAGTCGATACCAATAACGATTGGATCGTTGCTCGAACCGGTATCGAAGAACGTCGCATTGCTGCCGATGATGAATTGACTTCCGATCTGGCATCCAGGGCTGCTGAGCGAGCCTTGGAAATGGCCGGTGTCTCGGCTGAAGATATCGATGTTATTGTTGTGGGAACCATTACCGGGGATTATCCTTGGCCAGCGACTGCCTGCATCGTACAGGCGAATATTGGCGCTAAAAAAGCCCACGCTTACGATGTTTCTGCAGCTTGTAGTGGTTTCCTCTATGCCCTCGCTAGCGCCGATGACTTTTTGGTTGCTGGGCGCGGTAAAAGGGCTCTGGTTATTGGCGCTGAAATTTTTAGCCGTTCCTGTATCGACTGGACTGATCGCAATACCTGCGTACTTTTCGGCGACGGTGCTGGAGCTGTTGTGCTTGAAGCGCAAGAGGGCGACAAGGGTGTGCTTTCGTCGCATCTGCACTCGGACGGAAACTATGTTGATTTTCTCTATCAGCCCGGTTTTGGAGTCAAGCATCAACCTTCGCTAGAGGGTCTTGAGGCTAAGCTCCCCTTCCTAAAGATGAACGGTAACGAAGTCTATAAATTTGCCGTGCGCATGATGACTGAAGTCTCCAAAGAAGCATTGAAAGCAAATGGATACAGCAGTGAAGATGTCGGCCTGTTCATTCCTCATCAAGCTAATTTACGGATTCTTGAAGCGACGACCAAGCGGCTCAAGTTGACTGATGAGCAGAGCTTTATCAACGTCAACAAGTACGGCAATACCTCGGCCGCTACCATTCCTATCGCGCTGGATGAAGCGAATCGTGGAGGTCAGATCAAAGCGGGTGATTTAGTTTTGATGGCGGCCTTCGGTGGTGGTTTTACCTGGGGCGGGACTTTAGTTCGCTGGTAGTGCTGTTAACCTCTTAATTTATTTAAGCCAAACGGAAAATATTTCTATGGATGCTTTTTTATTTCCAGGCCAGGGTTCTCAGTATTCTGGAATGGGCAAAGATTTAGCTGAGAATTTCTCAGTCGCGAAGCAGGTTTTCGAAGAAGCCAGTGATGCTCTTGGTTTTGATATTGCGAAGATGTGTTTCAGTGGCAGTGACGAAGAGCTGAAACTGACAGCCAACACTCAGCCGGCAATATTGACTACAAGTGTCGCTGCGCTGCGGGTCCTTGAACAGGAGACAGGCCTCAAGCCAGCATTTGCAGCAGGTCATTCTCTAGGTGAGTATTCAGCTCTGGTGAGTGTCGAAGCGTTGTCTCTGGCTGATGCAGTACGTACCGTTCGTCAACGCGGCACTTTTATGCAGGAAGCGGTTCCGGTTGGTGTCGGTGCAATGGCGGCAATTATGGGAATTAATGCTCCAGAACTCGAGAAACTTTGTAAAGACGCTGCGCAAGGCGAGATTGTTGCTCCGGCGAATTTTAACAGCCCCGGACAGATCGTCATCGCTGGGCACACCACAGCCGTTGAGCGGGCGATGGCCCTGGCGAAAGAGAACGGTGCCAAGCGTGCTTTACCATTGCCGGTCAGCGCACCTTTCCATTCTGCCTTGATGGATCCGGCAGCCAAGCGTCTTGAAGAAACCCTTCAGGGTGTTTCTGTTGGGGATTTCCTCTGTCCAGTTGTCAGCAATGTCGAAGCATCTCCTTATCAAGAGCCGGCGCGGGTTAAGTCACTGTTGGTTGAGCAGGTCTGTGCGCCGGTCCGCTGGGACGAATCTATCCTTAAAATGAAAGAGCTTGGTGTGACCAATTATGTCGAAATCGGGCCAGGGAAAGTTCTGTCCGGTCTGGCAAAAAGAATTGCCAAGGGCTCAACGGTACAGAATATCTGTGATGTTGATAGCCTTAAGAAATTTTAAATCGATTAGTATTCATTTTTTAGATTTTTTTACATAAAACAAGGAGACGAAATATGGTACAGGATAAAGTTGCCATAGTAACCGGCGCATCACGTGGTATCGGTCGCAGCATTTCCCTGGCGTTGGCAGGTCAGGGGGCAAAGATTGTCGCTGTCGATATTGATCCAGATGCAACGGAAAGTTTTGTCGCGGAACTGAAAGAACAGGGGACTGACGCGGTCGCTGTAACTGGTAATGTGACCGACGCGACCGATGTAGACAATATGATCAAGGTTGCAAAAGAAACCTTCGGTCAGGTCGATATCCTGGTTAACAACGCCGGTATCACTCGCGATGGTCTTTTGCTGCGCATGAAAGACGAAGACTGGGATGCAGTTTTGACTGTCAATCTCAAAGGTGCCTTCATGTGTACCCGCGCTGCCGCAAAAGTCATGACCAAGCAACGTTACGGCCGGATCATCAATATTGCATCGGTTGTTGGTCAGATGGGCAATGCCGGTCAGGCAAACTATTGTGCTAGTAAAGCAGGCTTGATGGGCTTGACTCGTTCGAATGCCCGCGAACTGGCAAAAAGAAATGTAACCGTCAACGCGGTTGCTCCAGGTTTTATTGCGACTGCCATGACTGACGCGCTGCCGGAAGACAAGCGTCAGGAGCTGGCCGCCCAAATTCCGCTGGAACGACTCGGTTCGGCAGATGATATTGCCAATGCAGTTCTTTTCTTGGCCTCCGATAATTCCGGTTACATTACCGGTCAGGTTATCGGGGTCAACGGCGGAATGTATATGTAAACAAAAAATGGCTTTTTTATAGCCGAAACCACACAGGAGGAAAGCAAATGGCTTCTATTGAAGAACGTGTAAAGCAGATTGTTGCTGAGCAACTTGGTGTTGACGAAGATCAGGTCGTTTCTGACGCAGCATTTATGGACGATCTCGGTGCCGATTCTCTCGACACCGTAGAGCTGGTTATGGCTCTGGAAGAAGAGTTCGACGTCGAAATCTCTGACGAAGACGCAGAAAAAATTCAGAAAGTTAAGGACGCTGTCGATTACATCAGCAACGCTTCCTGATTTATTGAACGGTGGTGGCAGAAAATTCTGTCGCCACCTTTCTGTTTTCGCCGCAGGAAAATGTTTTTGAGCTTTTACCGCTCGATTTTGTATAACAGAATTTTTTCAGTTATACCGAATACATTAATGGAAAGAGAGAGTTATGCGTAGAGTTGTGGTCACCGGTATCGGTATCGTGTCTCCCCTTGGGACCGGTGTTGAAAAAAACTGGACAGCCATTACTTCCGGTCAATCCGGATTGGGGCCGATTAGCCGTTTCGATGCTTCTGAATTGCCGACCCAGATCGCTGGTGAGGTCAAGGATTTTGAAGCGACAGATTTCATTGATAAGAAAGAGATCAAGAAGATGGATCTCTTCATTCAATATGGCGTCGGGGCCGCAGATATGGCCCTGAAGGATTCCGGGCTGGAAATCACTGATGAGAACGCCGAGCGTGTTGGTGTTCTGGTTGGTTCCGGTCTTGGTGGTCTGCCGACGATTGAGAAATATCACGAACTCATGCTTGAGCGCGGCTATAAGAAGGTTTCACCCTTCTTCATTCCGATGTTGATTATCAACTTGGCGCCGGGACATATTTCGATGAAGTTTGGCGCAAAAGGCCCGAACCTGTCATCCGTTTCCGCCTGCGCGACCGGCACCCACTCGATCGGTGACGCCTATCACATGATCGCGCGTGGTGATGCAGATGCCATGTTCGCTGGTGGTACCGAATCGACCATCACTCCTCTCGGCATTGGTGGTTTCAATGTTATGAAGGCGCTGTCGACCCGTAACGATGATCCGCAGGGTGCAAGCCGTCCCTTCGAAAAAAACCGTGATGGATTCGTCATGGGCGAGGGGGCCGGAATCGTTATTCTTGAAGAATATGAATCCGCAAAAGCCCGTGGTGCCAAGATTTACTGCGAGGTTGCAGGTTACGGTATGAGTGGTGACGCTTATCACCTCACTCAACCTGCCGCTGGTGGTGAAGGTGCTGCGCGTTGTATGAAGATGGCTCTGAATAACGCTGGTCTTAATCCTGAAGACGTGGATTACATCAACGCGCATGGAACATCGACTCACTTTAACGATCTCTACGAAACAATGGCGATCAAATCGGTTCTTGGTGAGCA
This sequence comes from uncultured Desulfuromonadales bacterium, assembly GCA_945788205.1. Classification (GTDB taxonomy): domain Bacteria; phylum Desulfobacterota; class Desulfuromonadia; order Desulfuromonadales; family Geopsychrobacteraceae; genus Malonomonas. Next base: position 14,017 of record CALZLE010000167.1, on the reverse strand, counting down.
TGCGAAGAAAGTCATGGTCAGCTCAACGAAGAGTATGACAGGTCATGGACTTGGTGCTGCCGGTGGTATTGAAGCCGCTTACATGGCAATGGCTATCGATAAAGGCGTGATTCCACCAACCATCAATTACAATGAGCCAGATCCGGATTGTGATCTCGATTATGTACCGAATGAGGCACGTGAGGCTGATTGCCAGGTTGCCATTTCGAACTCCTTCGGCTTCGGTGGTACTAATGCAACCTTGGCCTTTAAGAAGATTTGAGGTCAATGATGATTGCAGTCGGAAGTGACCATGGCGGGCTGGAGTTGAAACAGGCTGTTATCGAATTGTTGCAGAATCGAGGGCTCGAATGCGAGGATTTCGGTACGAACGGTAGCGATTCAGTCGATTATCCCGACTTTGGTGCCAAAGTTGCGAATGCCGTTTCCAAGGGTGACGTGGAAAAGGGAGTTCTGATCTGTGGTACCGGCATCGGAATGTCGATCATTGCCAACAAGTTTTCAGGCATTCGTGCCGCGCTGGTGCATGATGAGTTTACCGCGCAGATGTCGAAAGAACATAACAATGCCAATATCCTGGTCATGGGTGGTCGGATATTAAGTGTTGAGCAGGGTGTCAGGCTGGTTGAGCTTTGGCTCGACACGAAGTTCGAAGGTGGTCGACACCAGAATCGCTTGCTGAAGATTGCTGCCGCCGAGCAGGCTGAATAAAATTAACTCTTAAGCGGGGCAGTCACTGTCCCGCTTTTTTAAGCCGTATACGTGGAGAAAACTATGTGCGAAAAAAATCTAGCTGCTTTTGATCCTGCAATTGCTGACATCCTGGTGGAAGAAACCGAGCGTCAGGAATACAATCTCGAATTTATCGCCTCGGAGAACTTCGTCAGTGAAGCTGTCCTTGAGGCACAAGGGTCAGTCCTGACCAATAAATACGCGGAAGGTTATCCTTCCAAGCGCTATTATGGTGGTTGTGAGGTCGTCGATAAGGCCGAGCAATTGGCGATTGATCGTGCTAAAGAACTGTTCGGTGCCGAACACGCAAACGTCCAGGCTCATTCCGGTTCTCAGGCCAATATGGCTGTGTACATGGCCGTTTGTAAGCCTGGCGATACCGTGCTCGGTATGAACCTGGCCCATGGCGGTCATCTGACTCACGGTTCACCGGTTAACTTTTCCGGCAAGCTCTATAACATCGTCGCTTATGGTGTAAAAGAGGAGACCGGTACCATCGATTACGAAGAGGTTGAAGCTCTGGCCAAAGAGCACAAACCCAAATTGATCGTTGTTGGTGCCAGTGCTTACACCCGTGAGATCGATTTCCCAGCCTTCCGGCGGATTGCCGATGAAGTCGGCGCTGTGGTGATGGTCGATATGGCACATATTGCCGGTTTGGTCGCAGCTGGTGTTCACCCTGATCCGGTTCCTTATGCTGAGTTTGTTACCACCACCACGCACAAGACTCTGCGTGGCCCACGCGGCGGTATGATCCTCTGCACCGAGGAGTGGAGCAAAAAGCTGAACAGCAACATCTTCCCTGGTATTCAGGGTGGTCCACTGATGCATGTTATCGCCGCAAAGGCCGTTGCTTTCAAGGAAGCTCTTTCACCTGAGTTCAAAGAGTACGCCCAACAGGTGGTCAAGAACGCCAAGACTCTGGCGTCAGAATTAGTTGCAAAAGGATACAAACTGGTCTCTGGCGGTACTGATAACCATCTGATGCTGATGGATTTTACCGGCACAGAGATGACCGGAAAAGTTGCTGAAGCAGCGCTTGAAGAGGCCGGCATTACAGTGAATAAGAACGCTGTGCCCTTCGATACCCGTTCACCTTTTGTGACCAGCGGTATCCGCATCGGTACCCCGGCAACGACCTCTCGTGGCCTTAAAGAGCCGGAGATGATCAAAGTTGCTGGCTGGATTGATCGGGCATTTAAGAATATTGAGAACAAAGAGGAGCTGGCAAAAATACGGGCCGAGATCAAAGAGCTCTGCCTGCAGTTCCCACTTTACGCCCATCGCCTGAAGTAAGGATTGCGCCATGCAACGACCGAGTTGGGACGAATATTTCATGCAGATCACCGAGCTGGTAGCCAGTCGCTCGACCTGTATGCGACGTCAGGTCGGTGCGATTCTGGTGAAGGATAAGAACATCCTGGCGACGGGCTATAATGGTGTGCCGAGTGGCATTACCCATTGTGATGTCACTGGCTGTCTGCGTGATCAATTGAAGGTGCCATCAGGCGAGCGGCATGAGCTTTGTCGTGGCCTGCACGCTGAACAGAATGCCATCATTCAAGCTGCCAGGCATGGTATTAATATTGACGGATCAATCCTTTATTGCACCGATTCACCCTGTATTATTTGCAGCAAGATGCTGATTAATGCGGGTGTTGAAGGTGTCGTGTTTCTGCGAGGTTATCCAGACAGTCTGTCGTTACAAATGCTTGAAGAAGCAGGCATCGAATATCAACAATATTCAGCCGGTGAGGATGTATGAATTGCCCATTTTGCCATCACGATGATACCCGTGTTGTTGATTCACGCCTGGGTAAAGAGGGGAATAACGTGCGCCGACGGCGTGAATGTCCTGCTTGCGAAAGACGTTTTACCACCTACGAGCGGGTCGAGGAAATTCTTCCTTGGGTGATTAAGAAGGATGGCCGGCGGGAAGCTTTTGACCGATCTAAAATCGTTGCTGGGATGCAGCGGGCCTGCGAAAAGCGACCCGTCTCAGTAGAGCAGATTGAAGAGATGGTAGATCAGCTGGAACGCACCTTTCAGGGGCGGGGCGACAAGGAGATCGCCGCCAGTCTGATTGGCGAAGCGGTGATGGACACGCTACATACCGTCGATGAGGTTGCTTACGTGCGATTTGCTTCCGTTTATCGGCAGTTTAAAGATATCAACGAATTTATGACGGAATTGACCGACCTGTTGAAGCACTCGACCTAGGTTTTGACAGCGAGTTGAGTTTTCGACAGCCGGGATATCGTGTGTATTCCGGCTGTCGATCGTTTTGGGCGGTAATATTGGAGTTGCTGTGGTGAAAAAAACTCATCAGCAATATATGCATCATGCGCTTGAGTTGGCTCGCTGCGGGGAAGGGCGGACCGCGCCAAATCCCCCGGTCGGTTCCGTCATTGTCCGTGATGAGAAGATCGTTGGCGAAGGCTTTCACCCGCAGGCAGGTGAGCCACACGCTGAGGTGTTTGCATTGCGGCAAGCAGGTGAGCTGTCCAGTGGTGCTGATGTTTATGTAACTCTTGAGCCCTGCTCCCATCAAGGCCGCACAGGTCCCTGTGCAGATGCCTTGATTGCTGCCGGCGTAAAGCGGGTCTTTGTCGGTGTGCAGGACCCCAATCCTCAAGTTGCCGGTCGTGGCATCGAAAAACTGCGGCAGGCCGGTATTGACGTTGAGCTTGGAATTGAAGCACAGCAGTGTCGTCTCTTAATTGCTCCCTTTGCTCGGTACATTTTATCTGGTCGGCCATACACTATTTATAAAACCGCGATGACTCTCGATGGTAAAACGGCGACAGCGAGCGGTGATTCCAAATGGATTTCCGGTGAGCAGAGTCGGTTGCGGGTCCACCAGCTGCGCGATCGGGTTGAGGCGATTATGGTTGGGATCGGTACGGTGTTGGCCGATGATCCGCTGCTGAATACCCGCCTCCCGGATGCTGACGGTCGTGATCCCTTGCGGGTGGTGGTTGACAGCCAGTTGCGGATGCCGGTTAGTGCACACATGTTACGGCAGGAATCAACTGCGACGACACTGATTGCGACGACTGTGTCGGATGCGAAGAAGATTACCGCCCTACAACAAGCGGGAGCAGAGGTTCTGGTTTGCCCGTCGGTTGATGGTTTGGTTTGCCTTCAGACGCTTTGGAGAGAATTGGGAAAACGTGATGTCCAACGCCTTTTGCTCGAGGGTGGCTCGACGTTGGCTGGCTCAGCCTTAAAGAGCCATTTGATCGATCAGTTGATGATATTTGTCGCGCCCAAATTGATAGGGGGCGCATCAGATTCCGGGATCTTTGCTGGTGAGGGTTGTCAGAAGTTGACAAACGCGGTACCACTTGCTGATCTGCGTTACGAGCAGGTTGGCGAGGATATCCTGATCACAGGTGAGGTAGAGCAATGTTCACAGGTTTAATTCAGTCGGTTGGCAAGGTGCGAAGTTTGAACCGTCAAGGCAACTCAGCCTCTTTGCAGATTATCAGCGAGCTGGCAAAAGAAGATTTGCAACTCGGTGAAAGCATCGCTGTTAATGGTGTCTGCTTGACGGTTACCGCCTGGGATGATCGGTCTTTTTCCGCTGATGTCTCTCCGGAGACTCTCGATTGCAGCAACCTTGGCGCGTTGCGTCCGAATATGCCGGTCAATCTGGAAAGGGCCCTACGCCTCTCCGACCGACTCGGTGGTCATCTGGTCAGCGGTCACATCGACTGCGTTGCAACCGTTCGTCGCCGTTTTCAGGATCAGAACGCCATCCGTTTCGAGTTTGCTGTGCCGCCAGCTGCACTCCGCTATCTGGTGGAAAAGGGTTCGGTCGCTGTCGATGGCATCAGTCTGACGGTTAATGAGGTGACGGAGAGCTGCTTTTCTGTGGCCATTATTCCGCATTCTTTAGAAAAAACCACTTTGCGGAACTGTCATGAGGGCTCAAAGGTCAATATCGAAACCGATCTGCTTGGTCGTTACGTCGAGCGGTTGTTGACTGGCAAAGCGGAAAGCGAACGCGGCTCGGGGGTTAGCTTGGAGTTCCTTGCCAAGAATGGATTTATGTGAGATATTTCCCGGCTGATGTCATTAAACCTGAAACTAGGTTTTTATAAAGGAATAATAAGATGCCGATTGCAAAAATAGAAGCTGCTCTTGACGATATTCGTCACGGTAAAATGGTCATTCTGGTCGACGACGAAGATCGCGAGAATGAAGGTGATCTGGTTTGCGCCTCTGAATTGGTGACCCCGGAAATTGTCAATTTCATGGCCAAGGAAGGGCGAGGCCTGATCTGTATGACGATGACCGAAGCACGTGCTGATATGCTCGACTTGCCGTTGATGGTGTCGGATAACAGCTCTTCCTTCGGCACCGCTTTTACCGTTTCGATTGAGGCGCGCCGTGGTGTGACCACCGGGATTTCAGCTGCAGACCGTGCGCACACCATTAAGGTTGCGATTGCCGATGAAACGACCGCTCATGATCTGGCTCGCCCCGGTCATGTGTTCCCATTACGAGCTAAAAAGGGTGGTGTTCTGGTCCGTGCCGGGCAGACTGAAGGGTCTATGGACTTGGCGCGTTTGGCTGGGCTGAAATCGTCTGGAGTTATCTGCGAGATTATGAACGAAGATGGAACTATGGCGCGGATGCCGCAGTTACGTGTCTTTGCTAAAAAACACAAGCTTAAAATTATCACCATTGCTGATATGGTTGAGTATCGCATGCGTAAGGAAATGCTGATTCGACGAGCAGTCGAAACGCCCATTCCGACCTTTTATGGTGGCGAATACAAAGCGATTGTTTATGAAAATGAGGTCGACAGTGCCCAGCATATGGCGTTGGTTAAAGGTGAGATTGATCCTGATAAGCCGACGCTGGTTCGAGTTCATTCCGAGTGTCTGACTGGCGATGTGTTCGGTTCCCAACGCTGCGATTGCGGTGATCAACTGCATGCGGCGATGGCAACGATCGACAAAGATGGTTGTGGGGTCATCCTCTATATGCGCCAGGAAGGGCGTGGTATTGGGCTGGTCAATAAACTGAAAGCCTACAAGCTGCAGGATGATGGTTGTGATACGGTTGAGGCCAATGAGGCACTCGGTTTTGGTGCCGATCTGCGTGACTACGGGATTGGTGCACAGATGCTGGCAGAGCTTGGCGTGCGGAAGCTGCGTTTGATGACCAACAACCCGAAGAAAATCGTCGGCCTTGAAGGCTACGGTCTGGAGATCGTCGAGCGGGTGCCAATAGAAATGACCCCGGTTTGTACCAATGTTGAGTACTTGAAGACCAAGCGTGAAAAAATGGGACATATGCTGGATAACCTCTAGCCGTTTTTGTCTACTTATAGGAGGAAACCATGCCTGAATTTGTTGAAGGGAATCTGGATGCCAAAGGCTTCCGCTTCGGTCTGATCGTCAGCCGATTCAACAGTTTTATTTGCGATCGTTTGCTGGAGGGCGCGCTCGATACCCTGACACGGCATGGTGCTGATGATCAGCAGCTGTCGGTCGTGCGGGTGCCCGGTGCTTTTGAAATCCCGTTGGTGGCGCAAAAAATGGCTGCTTCCGGGAAGTATGATGCCGTGATTTGTCTTGGTGCTGTTATCCGTGGTGGGACACCGCATTTCGATTACGTTTGCTCCGAGGTGTCCAAAGGGGTGGCTTCGGTCTCCCTCGATAGTGGTTTGCCGATTGCGTTCGGTGTCCTGACCACCGATTCGGTTGAACAGGCGATTGAGCGAGCTGGAACCAAAGCGGGGAATAAAGGGGCTGAGGCTGCAATGAGCGCCATCGAGATGGTCAATCTGTTGGGAGCGGTCTGAATCGATGTCGAGTAGCAACCGCCGCGTCGCTCGCGAATGCGCACTGAAAATACTTTTTGCTTTACGTTTGGATGAGCAGGCTGACGCGTCACGCCTGCTCACCGATTTCTGGCAGAATTTCCGTTTTGCTGATGATGTCCTTGGTGAGCCATTGGAAACAGCAGATAACCCGCTGCCGACAGCGGCCCGGAGTTTTGCCGAAACACTGGTGAAGGGCGTCGTTGAGTATCGTTCTGTGATTGATCGTGAAATACGTGACGTTGCTAAAAACTGGACTCTCGAGCGGATGGCAACGGTCGATCTTTCGATTTTGCGGATTTGTGTTTATGAATTGCTTTATCTGCCCGAGGTACCGAAGAAGGTTACGATCAATGAGGCGATAGAAATTTCCAAGCGATACGGGACCAAAGAGTCACCATCGTTTGTTAATGGTTTGCTTGATAAAGTGGCTCAAAAGGCTAGAGAAAATAAAGATTAATTGTTTGATATAATATTTTGTGAGGTGTCATGAGTTCGATCAAAATAGGATTGCTAGGTTTCGGAACCATCGGAACTGGAGTGATCAGAGTATTGCAGAAAAATGCCGATCTTCTGAAACAACGTCTGGGGAAATCATTGGAATTGGCGAAAGTTGTCGATCTCGATCTCACGACAGATCGTGGCGTTAAGGTCGATACCGACCTGCTGAGTTCCGATGTCGAAGACATTATCAGTAACCCTGATGTTGATGTTGTTATCGAGCTGATCGGTGGCTACGAGCCAGCGAAATCCTTTATTCTCAAGGCGATTTCCAACGGTAAACATATTGTTACCGCCAATAAGGCGTTAATGGCGGTTCACGGCCATGAAATTCTCGCTGCTGCAGATAAATACGGTGTTGAAGTGATGTTTGAAGCTGCGGTTGGTGGTGGAATTCCGGTGATCTCCGCGATCAAAGAGAACCTCTGCGCGAACGATTTCAGTAATGTGCTTGGCATCCTTAACGGGACCTGTAATTACATTCTGACTGAAATGACGGAGAAGGGAAGTGACTTCGCCCCAGTCCTGCAGGCGGCCCAAGAGCTTGGTTACGCCGAAGCTGATCCGACCTTTGATATTGAAGGCGTCGATACAGCGCATAAAATTGCCCTGCTTGCTGCTCTCTGTTTTGGGACTAAGGTAGATTTCGAAAAAGTTTATACTGAGGGAATTACCAATGTTGCGGCGATCGATATTCAGTTCGCTACGGAGATGGGTTACAAGATTAAGCTGTTGGCGATTGGCAAAAACCTTGGCGATCAAATTGAAGTGCGTGTCCACCCGACCATGATACCTGTCAGTTATCAGCTGTCGGAAGTGAATGGCGTATTTAATGCGGTCCGTTTGTCTGGGGATTTCCTCGGGCCAGCGCTGCTTTACGGAAGTGGTGCCGGAATGGACGCAACGGCAAGTGCGGTCATGGGAGATGTGATGGCAATTGCTCGTGATATGCTCTCTGGGGCTAAGCGCCGCACCCCGATCATGGGTTACCGTGCTGATCAGGTCGCTGATCTACCGATCAAGGCCATGAGTGAAATCATCAGCCACTACTACTTACGTTTTATGGTGAAGGATGCACCTGGGGTGCTGGCTCAGATTTCGGGTATTCTTGGAAAGTACGACATCAGCATCCAGTCGATGTTGCAGCCAGAGCGGCACACCGCCGATGCCGTGCCGATTGTCATCATGACGCATGATGCCAAAGAGTTGAACATCGACAAGGCGTTGGAGGAAATCAACCAGCTTGACGTTGTGCAGCAGCCGACTCGTTTGATCCGGGTAGAAAATAATCTCGGCTAAAGCTCGCAGGCTTTAAATGGAATAAAAACGGCGACAGAGATTGACACTGCCGCCGTTTTTTTGGTTTGAATCGCTATTTAGTTAGTAGAAATCTTCGGTTCAACAACATAACGCTTAATTTTGCGAGTTGTTGTTTTTGGGAACTCATCTTCGCGCAGCTTGAACTTTTTAACTCGTTTGTAATCAGCCAGACTTTTGCCAAAGGTCAATACCTCTTGGCGGATCAAGGCTTCGATGTCCGCTTCCGACAGCGGTCCGTTGTTTTGCTCCTTCTCGTAATTAAAGAGGTTTTCTTCATCCGGGAAGATGACGGCGTAGACTTCTTCTGCTGTTGGACTGACCTTGTGCCCGTAGACCATGATTTCGGCGATGAACGGGCTGTGCAGAAGCTGGTTTTCTATTTCTTCCGGGTAGACATTTTTTCCGTTTGGAGTAACGATCAGATTCTTTACCCGACCGCAAATCATCAGCATGCCGTCTTCGTCAAATCGGCCCAGGTCACCGGTGTGATACCAGCCCTCTTTAAGCACGTCGTTCGTCGCTTTATCATTCTTGTAATAGCCGAGCATGACATTCGGGCCTTTAACCAGAATTTCACCCTCACCATCAGTGTTCGGCTCGTCAATTTTGATCTCAACATCATCCATCGCTTCACCAACAGTGCCCGGCTTGCTTTTGAAGGGGCTCTCTGCGGAGATAACGGGTGAGGTTTCGGTGATGCCGTAGCCTTGCAGCAGGGTCAGTCCCAGATCCTTAAAACCTGCGGCGATAGCCGGATCAAGTGCCGCGCCACCACTGACAAAAGTTGTGTTACTGCCGACCGCTGCTTGTACCTTCGCGGTGACGATCTTACGGGTCATGGAAAATTTGTACAGTAATCGTGAGGTCGATTTGGACTCGATGTTTTTCATGATCCGATCGAGTAATAACCGGTAGACCGCCGGGACGCCAAGCAGGAAGGTCGGTTTGACCTCGTTGAGATTATCTCCCAGCTTTTTGATCGATTCAGCGAAGCTGACTTTTCCGCCGAGGGATAAGGGCAGCAGGACGCCACAGACCTGCTCAAAAACATGGTTGATCGGTAAAAAGGAGAGTGTTTCAATTGAGTTGTCCAGCTGGAAACGATCACGGGCCGCGCCAATATTGCTGACAATGTTGCGGTGCGTAAGCATCGCTCCTTTGGACCGGCCAGTGGTGCCGGAGGTGAACAAGATAACGGCGATGCTGTCAGGTTGGTTGTTTGCCGGTTCGGTCGGGGTATCACGAAAGATACTTTTATAGGCGAATAGCCGCTCTTCTTTAAGCAGCTTGTTACGCGATGTCACTGTTTTGGAAAGAAAATTGCGCTGCTTATTCTCTTTTTCTGGAGCTTCCTGATTGGTCAACAGTGCATGTGCCTCAATTGCCGCAGCTTCGATCTGTTGACGTTTTTCAGCTGGGATCTCAATGTCATTGATTAAGTTGATCCAGAGATCAGAAAGCTTTTCCAGTACTCCACCAGCGTCGTTTTGATCGATAATGTCGGACAACGGGACATCGAGTAGAATGATTTTTTTCAGCTTCGGTAAGTCATCAATAATTTCGAGCAGGGTTTCGAACTGTGTCTGGCCGACAAAGACCGCTTCTGCGTCTCCATCATCCAGGATCTGTCGCAACTCTGTCGCCTTTAGCTCCTTATCAACCGGAACCGCAATACAGCCGGCACGCAGAATTGAAAGATAGGAAGCGACCCAACGAGGTGACGAGGAGCCGAGCAGGGCGACATGGGATTCTTTTTTGATGCCCAGGTCGTGCAGTCCGGCAGCAAGTTTTTCCACCGTATCCCACAATTTGGTGTAACTCAGTTCTTTCCATTGACCGCGGTTTTTGCTCTGCATTGAGGTTTTGCCAGCGTGTCGTAAGCAACTGTCCTGAATTAGCTGATCAATAGTCTGCACGAAAACACCTCATCAAGATCAAAAGTTATTCCAATGGTGGTTGCACTGCAACAAAACGGTGGTTTACTCTAACTTCGTCGGCTCTATCAGGCAAGGCTGAAATGTGCCAGCCGGTCTTTGTCGATCAGGTTGTGGAGAAAACTGAACAAAACAGATAAAATGGCTTGACAGTATTGACGGCGATTTGATACAAATCACGCCGCGGTTGGTTGTAGGCACGTAGCTCAGTGGGAGAGCACTTCCCTGACACGGAAGGGGTCGGCGGTTCAATCCCGCCCGTGCCTACCAACACCGACCACTGTAAAATATTGTAGAGAAGTCGAGGCATCTGGTAAGATGCCTCTTTTTGTTTCGGGAGGCATAAATATGGCCGTACTGCAGATTGAATTACCTGACGGGTCTGTCAAAGAGGTTGAGTCGGGCTCGACTCCCTATGATGTTGCACTGACCATCGGTGAGGGACTTGCGCGTCAAGCGGTTGCCGCACGGATTGATGGTGAGATGATCGATGTGACTGCTCCTCTTGCCTCTTCATGTAAGCTGGAGTTGATTACCCAGAACTCTCCAGAGGCCCTTGAGTTGATTCGCCATTCCTGTGCACACCTGATGGCTCAAGCGGTGAAGGATATTTACGGTGACGAGGTTCAGGTTACTATAGGCCCTGCCATCAAAGACGGTTTCTACTACGATTTTTACAGTGAGACCAAAAAGTTTGTACCGGAAGATTTTGAAGTGATCGAAAAGAAGATGGGTGAGCTGGCCAAGGCCGACTTGCCGATCGTTCGTGAAGATCTTTCGCGTGATGCGGCGATAAAAATATTTCGTGAGATGGGCGAAGAGTACAAGGTTGAACTGATTGAAGACCTTGATGCTGAGCAGGTTTCTCTTTATCGACAGGGGGACTTTGTTGATCTTTGTCGCGGTCCACATATCCCGCGCACCGGAATGCTCAAGGCTTACAAGCTGACCAGTCTGGCGGGTGCCTATTGGCGTGGCGATGAAAAGAACGCCATGCTGCAGCGGGTCTACGCCACAGCCTTCCAGAATAAAAAAGATCTTAAGGCCCACCTGAACCGTCTTGAAGAAGCCCGTAAGCGCGACCACCGTAAGCTCGGTCGCGAGTTGGACCTATTCTCCTTTAGTGAAGAGGCTGGCGCCGGTCTGGTGATCTGGCACCCCAAGGGAGCCATGCTGCGAACCATTATTGAGGATTTCGAGAAAAAAGAACACCTCAAGCGTGGGTACGATATCGTCATGGGCCCGTCCATTCTTAAGACCGAGCTCTGGCAGACCTCCGGTCATTATGAAAATTACCGTGAAAACATGTATTTCACTGAGATCGACGAGCAGGGCTATGGCATCAAGCCGATGAACTGCTTGGCGCACATGTTGATTTACAAGTCGAAACCGCGTTCCTATCGGAATCTGCCGCTACGATATTTTGAGCTTGGCACTGTTCACCGACATGAAAAGTCGGGTGTGCTGCACGGTTTGCTACGGGTGCGCGGATTCACTCAGGATGACGCTCACATTATCTGCCGTCCAGATCAGATTGATGCCGAGGTAAAGGGTGTCATGCAGTTCGTTCAGGAGGTCGCTGGAATCTTCGGTTTTGAATACACTATGGAGCTTTCAACTCGACCGGAAAAAGCGATCGGCAGTGACGAGGATTGGGAACGTGCAACCTCTGCTTTACGCTCCTCTTTAGAGAGCAGCGGACAAGAGTTTGAGATCAACGAAGGGGACGGTGCTTTCTATGGTCCGAAGATCGATGTGAAGCTCAAGGACGCGCTTGACAGGGAATGGCAGTGTGCTACAATCCAGTGCGATTTTACCCTGCCGGAGCGTTTCGACCTCGTTTATACTGGCGCTGATGGGGAAAAACATCGACCGGTTATGTTGCATCGAGTCATCCTTGGCTCGATAGAACGCTTCATTGGCGTATTGATTGAGCATTACGCAGGCAGCTTCCCGCTCTGGCTTTCGCCGGTTCAGGCGATTGTCGTTAATGTAACCGACAACCAAGCAGAATATGCTGAGCAGGTCTACCAGCAGTTACGTGCTGCCGGTATCCGGGTGGAGCTTGACCTGCGTAACGAGAAGCTTGGCTTTAAGATAAGAGAAGCTCAGGTAGCCAAGATCCCATATATGCTGGTGATCGGTGACCGAGAGATGGAAGAGCAGACGGTAGCACCACGCTTCCGCAACGGTAAGAATCTCGCTCCAATGAGCGTTACTGACTTTGTCAGTTTTGTTGAAAACGAAACAGCTGAACATCGTTAAAATGGAAGGGCCCGACGTGGGTCTTTTCGCCGTTGTGAAATGTGATTTGTTGCTGCAGAAATCTGCATAAGTGAGAAGAGGAGATAGGCCATAGCTAAGGAAGCGAACATCAATGATGCCATCAGAGCCCGTGAAGTCCGGGTTATTGATGATGAGGGTGGTCAGCTGGGAATCCTGGACACAAGGGAAGCCTTACGGCTGGCGAAAGAGCAAGGCCTCGATCTGGTAGAAGTGTCGCCACAGGCTGAGCCACCTGTTTGCCGGATTATGGACTACGGCAAATATAAATACCAACTCGCCAAGCGTGCGTCGGAAGCGAAGAAGAAACAGGTCAAGGTTGAGATCAAAGAAGTCAAGATGCGACCGAAGACCGATGATCATGATTTCCAATTTAAGATCAAGCACGCCCGTCGCTTCCTCGAAGAGGGCAATAAGGTCAAGATGACCATCATGTTTCGCGGGCGTGAAAACGCCCACCCCGATCAGGGACTGAAACAGTTGGAAAAAGCTGTAGAGGCTCTGAAAGATATTGGCCAGGTTGAATCTCGTCCGAGCAAAATGGGCCGTTTTATGACGATGATGATCGGTCCGATTAAGAAGTGAACCGGGACACCGGAGCATATATAACAAAAGGTAACAGGAGAGTAAAATGCCAAAAATTAAGACCAATCGTGGTGCTGCCAAGCGGTTTCGCAAAACCGGCACCGGAAAAATCCGTCGGAATAAGGCTTTCACCAGCCACATTCTGACCAAGAAAACCACTAAGCGGAAGCGTGACCTGCGTCAAGCAGTTCTCGTTCACAAAGCTGATGAGCGCAACATCTCTCAGTTGATTCCGTACCTGTAACGATTTGCCCGCCCTTTTCGGGGCAGGGTTGGTTGTGAACTGTGGGGACTATCTCCCCCTGCTGATCCGACCGCGGCACATGCCGAAACATTCTTAAAGAGAAGGAGAAGTGAGATGCCAAGAGTAAAAAGAGGCTTTAAAGCCAGACGACGTCGGAACAAAGTACTTAAACTTGCTAAAGGCTACCGTGGCGCCCGCAGTAAATTGTTCCGTTCAGCGACCGAAGCAGTTGATCGTGCACTTTGTTACGCTTACCGTGACCGTCGGGTCAAGAAGCGGGACTTCCGTGCCCTTTGGATTGCCCGTATCAATGCCGCGGCCCGTGAAAACGGACTCTCCTACAGCCGCCTGATTCATGGTCTGAAGCAGGCAGAGGTGGCTCTTGATCGTAAGATTATGGCAGATCTTGCCGTCAATGATCCCGCAGGTTTCACTGCAGTTGCTGAAACCGCCAAAGCTCGACTACAGTAAATTGTAATCAGCAGTTCCGGGGAGATGGAGCGATGGCTTCATCTCCCTTTTTTGTATCCGGTTCACTCCCTATTTATAAATCTGAGAGCTGGTTTAACCGCCAGCACATTT
>CALZLE010000166.1 GCA_945788205.1 uncultured Desulfuromonadales bacterium | reverse complement strand
GTATTTTATTTGCTTATTAATCATCGGCTTATCATGGTTTATGAGGTACTATTCGAAGATTTCCCCTCCCCCCTTTCAGTGCCGCCGAACGCAGGTGATTTTCATCCAGCAGCCTAGGGACGGATGTCTGAGCGAAGCGAGTTTTCGTCTCAATGCTGGTTGAATGATTCTGCCTTCCCCCTCCCCCTGTGACGCAGCCGAAACGAAACTGACATTTTGGGAGAAAGCCGGACAACTGTTCGAGCATCGCGAGTTTTTGTTCGGCCCCAAAACGTCCGTGAAGCGCAGGGAACCCGGTGGGCCTGTTGGGCAAGGAGCGGGGTGCGCTTTCTTTGCTTCGTTTCTTTACGCAAATAAAGAAATGAAGGTGCCGCAAGGGGGCGCAACCCCTTGAGCTTGTTTCGTCCTTAACGTTTTCGAACACACAAAAAGAGGAACTCGCCGGGCGGGGCGAAACCTGCTGGAATTAAGCTAAACAACAAAAAAACAGATTCCAGCCAATAAATCCTGCGAACCTGCTCAGACGCCTGAAGCCTCAACTTACAAAGCACCTTTTCTGTGCTAAAGTTTTTACCGATGCGATAGATATCCAATCCCTTCACTGGCATGGGTTGATTCTATGTTCAAAGTAACGCTCAATGGCACAAACCGACTTGATATTGAGTTGAGCGGGAAATTAAATTCAGAAGAAATGAAAATTGCCTTGGATGATCTGGTTAACAAATCAGAAAAAATTCAGAATGGCAAAATGCTATATGATGTTATCGATTTCCATATTCCGTCGCTGGGCGCAATTGTCGTTGAATTTTCCAGACTCCCTTCGATGTTTGGACTTCTTAAACAATTTAACCGCGCAGCGGTTTTGACCGATAAAACCTGGTTAAAAAAAATCAGTGAATTCGAAGGCGTTTTCTTTCCTGGACTGGAGATCAAAGCATTTAACCGAGATCAGAAAGAGGAAGCTGAGGACTGGCTGTCGCCTTAGGAGACAATCGGATACCTGAAGTCAGCAATTCGATTTCTGGAAAACTGATTTTCCCCTGGCTGAGCCCAGGTTAAAGTCGACAGATATAAGCAAAAGAACGGATCCTTAACACCTTACCTGCACTAAAAAAACGATGAGTCGACCACAACCAAATGCCATTCAGAAAAACCCCCTGCAAGTGTTGATTAAAAACACCCACGAGAAAGATCCATCCGGTGCGCTTATTCTTAGGTATGGAAAAAGCATCTACTATTTGATGCTGGTTTCCTTAATCATCATTATCTTAGGCCTGGTGAGTTCCCCTCCTAAAGAAGTAGAAGATCTCTTGATTGCCCTTCTATTGTTATGTGCAACAGTCTACTATTGCATCACCTCAAAAAATTATCGATTGCTCTTTATTGACCATATTATTTTGCGTGATTCACCTTGGCCATGGCACAAGAATGATCTCTTCGACATCCATGAAATCACAGAAATTGATGTAAATTTTCGTGCTTTACGTGTCAATGTGAAAATGAAAGACAATCGAGAACTTCCCATATCTTTCATGCTGAATAGTGCCTTTTGGCTGCTCAATTTGATAAGCAAACAACCAAATATCAAAATTTCTGAAAGAGAAAGGAAGATTATCGAGCATTATTCTCAATACTAATTTAGCTATCCTGATAATCATATAAGAGGCACCTCCCCTTTCCTCTTTCAGTGCAGCCAAACGCAGAAGATTTGCAGCCAGCAGCTTAGGGACGACTGTCTGAGTGCAGCGAGTTTTCGTCTCCTGGATGGCTGGAAATTTCCGCAGTGAGGGAACCCGAAGGGGCAAACGGTGGGGCGGCTTTCTTTGGGTTACCTTGCTTGGCCGTCAAGAAAGGTAACTCGCCGGGCGGGACGACTCCCGCCGAACCTTTGGTCTCGGGCTGATTTTAATCTTTTTGGCGGCTATGTATGGGGGCCGACAGTGTGGTTAAATGAAGCTGCAGGAAGGAGGATATCATGCTGCTTTCCGACTACGCCTTCGGGAGCATCCGGGTCGACGGCAGGGAGTATCGGGGGGATCTCATCGTCTATCCCGACAGGGTCGATCCGGGCTGGTGGCGACAGCAGGGGCACCGGTTGGAACCCGAAGATCTGCCACAGCTCCTGCATCAGCCGCCACGGCTGTTGGTGATAGGTACCGGCTTCACCGGCTGCATGGCGGTGCCGGCCAAAACGGTAGCCGTCTTCGAGGCTAAAGGGACGGAGGTGATCGTCTCGAAGACCGTCGAGGCGGTGGCCGCCTTCAACCGCCTCCAGCGACAGGGGAAGGAGCCGGTGGCTGCGTTGCACCTGACCTGTTAATAGTGCCCCTCCCATTTGAGCATCGCCGAACGCAGGGGTTTTCAGCCAGCAGATCAGGGCCGGATGTCTGAGCAAAGCGAGTTTTCGTTTTCTTGCTTGATGGAAATCTCCGGAGCGAGGGAACCCCGCAGGGGCAAACAGTGGGGCGCATCTCTTTGGTTCCTTTCTCTCGGGCGAGCAGATAAAGTAACTCGTCGGGCGGGGCGACTCCCGCCGAATTTGGTTTATTTTGCTCTCTTCCACCTCCCTCCAAATCCAACGCTCCTGATCCCTCCAAAAGGGTAATAAGTCCGGGCTTCAGCCCCCAGCCTTTGCCTTATGGTGACAGGTTAGCGACAGATCGGCGTCCTGCAGGAGCGCCATTTGTCAGCAAATGAAAGGAGCGGCCCAAATGACCGCAGCAGCCCAAGTAATAAAAATAAAAATTTCATCTACACGCTGAGATTTTTTACGCAAAATGAAAACACATGAAGCTCTTTCTAAGCAGGTCTTTCACCTGGAAAACCCGCAAGCCCGGGATTTTCAGGCGAACCCTCCCCTTCCCAAACCTCTTCGCGCAGATAGAGGGTCCGGGTCGGAAAGGCGATCTCCAGGCCGTGTTCCTCGACCAGATCGATAATGCTGAGCATCAGATCTTCCCGAGCCGCAAGAAAATCGGTCCACACGGTGGACTTGGTAAAGCAGTAGATCTGCAGGGCGAGGCTTGAGTCGCCGAATTCGGTCAGGTAAACGAAATTGAACCCCTGGTCGATGTCCGGATGATTGCGGATCAACTCACGGACCTTCTCAAGAAACCCGCGCATCTGTGCGGCGGAGGTCTGGTAGGAGAGCCCGAGGGTCATCTTGATGCGCCGGATGGAACGGCGCGAGTGATTAACGATCGGGTTGGACGAGAATGTGGAATTCGGCACCGTCACCCCCGACTTGTCGAAGCGGCGGATTTGGGTTGTTCGAAACCCGACCTCCTCCACCGTCCCTTCGATGCCGGCAACCTCCACCCAGTCGCCGACATGAAACGGGCGGTCGGTAAAGACGACCAGGGAGCCGAACACATTGGCAATCGTGTCCTTGGCCGCCAGAGCCAGGGCCAGGCCGCCGACCCCGAGGCTGGCGACCAGGCTGGTCACCGAGTAACCGAGATTCTGGATCACCATGATCGCCACCACAGTGACCACGGCCACCTTGATCGTTTTTCGAAGGAGCGGGATCAATTGGTCATCAAGCCTCGATTCGGTCCCTTTGGACAGCCGCGCCAGGGCATTGGAGACCACATCGACAAGACGCAGGCCGCACCAGCAAATGGCCGCGATCAACGCCACCTGCAACCCCTGAAACAGGTAGAGCCGCACTCCAACCGGCTCATCGGGCAGTTGAAGCATACGTGCCGCCAACTGCCAGAGCATGACCACGACGACCGCCCCCAGAGGGGCCGGCATCAGCGCGACCAGTTCGTCATCCCAGCGATTTTCAGTCTTTTTGGTCGTGCGGAATAGAGCACCCTTAAACAAGGCATGAATTAACTTGCGGACCATAAAACCGATAAAAACCAGAAAGACGGCCAGGGCCAGGCGCCAGGCGGCAACCCCCCAGAGCAGCTCTTGTTGAAACATTTCACTTTGCATAGAATCTCCTTGTCCCTGAGTAACTAATGAAGCCCCTCTCCCCAGTGAGTGCCGCCGAACGCAGGATGTTTACAGCCAGCAGTCCAGGGACGACTGTCCGAGCGAAACGAGTTTTCGTCTCCTTGCTGGATGAAAATCCCTGTAATGAGGGTACCCCAGAGGGGCAAACGGTGGGGCGCATCTCTTTGGTTGCTTTCTCTCGGGCGATCAGTGAAAGTAACTCGCCTGGCGGGGTGACTCCCGTCGACCTCTAGATTCTCGGAGATCAACCTCTCAACCAACCATGACCCTTCAGTAAATTTAAGATC
>CALZLE010000165.1 GCA_945788205.1 uncultured Desulfuromonadales bacterium | reverse complement strand
TATCCATTGGAAACTTTCGGCCCGTCACGATGAATATAAGGTGAAGCGGCAGAATCGCCTCGGGGCTCCTTCGTTGCTGCTCGATCTGGAGGATTTTAGTGGCCGTCTGGAAGAGCGGCTTGGTGCCTGTACCTTTTTGATTAATCAGCTGACTCGGCAACAGAGGTCTGTCGGTTTGAAACTTGACGATCAATTGTTTTCACCCGCAACCGGCCGGACGCAGCGGCTGAAACTTCTCACCCAATTGGCACTTTATGGTCAGCGTTAATCGGATTTTACATTTTCTGGTTTACCTTTCTGCGCTGGTCGGAGTGTTGCCGCTGCTCCCATTTCTCGACCTGTGGGTGGCAATCCTGATTGGAGCAGGTTTTCTGTTGGGAATGGTCGGCGATCGACGTGGGCAACCGTTGTTGAACAATCGTTTAGTGACGATCTGTTCGGTCGGGTTTTTTCTTTTGTTTTTCACGCAGGTGTCGTTTTCAAATCTGGTCAACCCGCTGATAAACCTGCTTTGTCTCTTGTTGGCGGTGCGGTTGGTCAGTGAAAAGTCGGCGCGGCACATGTTGCAGCTATTTCTACTGTCAACCATGGTTCTGGCGTCTTCATCGATGCTGACTCTTGATCTGGCCTATCTGCTCTATTTAGTTTTGATTGTGCTGTTGGTGACCAGCGGACTGGTTTTGCTCAGTTTTCACGTGACCGATCCGCAGATCCGTTTCGATCATCGAAACTGGTCGCTGTTATTGAAGACGACGCTACTGTTGCCGGCTGGGTCGCTGCTATTGATGATGGTTCTGTTCGTCATTTTGCCGCGGACCCAGACGCCGTTGTGGAATTTTTTAAATCCCAAACCAACAAATACAATCGGGATGACTGATCAGGTTCAACCCGGCTCGATTACCGAACTGTCTGGAAGTTCTCAGGTTGCTTTTCGCGCTGAAACAAAACAGTTGCCGCTGACGGCACTTTACTGGCGCGGTATCGTGCTGAATCGACTGGAAGGGCAGGTTTGGAAACGGGCGGCAGGGATAGCTGCTGAAAAAACGATCGCCGCGCCGGGCTCTGAAGTTGATTTGACAATCTATTCGGAGCCGAAAGCTGATCGCTATCTGGTGACTCTCGATCGACCGATTGAAGTTAAACAGGCAAGAATTCGAGAATCCGTGGATGCGGTGATCAGTGGTCGATTCAGGGAAAATCAGAAAATCAGTTATCAGGTTCGCGCTCAATATCAGTCCCGGAGTCAGCAGACTGGAGGGGTGACGGAGTATTTACGGTTGCCGGCGAATCTCAGCGATCGTGTTCGGCGGACTGGTGAATCTATCGAACAGGGTGAAACCTATCAGGGGCGCCGCGAACTATTGGACGGTTTTTTTCTGCAGCAACAGCTCAGCTATTCCACCACGAAACTACCGAAAACAGCAGATCCGATTGACACCTTCCTGTTTGAAAGTCGGCGCGGTTATTGTGAATATTTTGCGTCTTCGTATGCTGTTCTGTTGCGTCTTGCCGGAATTCCAGCACGATTGGTTGGTGGCTATCTGGGAGGTGACTTTAATCGAGTCGGTGGTTATTATCTGGTCGGAGAGGATGCAGCACACGTCTGGGTGGAGGCGCTTGATGACGAGGGGATCTGGCAGCGGATCGATCCGAGCCGTTTGGCAGTCAATGCTGGAGAGGCCTTTGCTCAATCAGGGTCACAGGGGCTAGTGACTTTTAGAGCCTTTGCCGATGCGGTCCTGCATAACTGGAGTCGGCTGGTGTTAAACTACGATCTTCGGCAGCAGTTTGGGTTAATCCGTGATATTGCCAGCCAAGTCCGCGAGTTGAAGACGTTTGAGCTGCGCTCCCTACTGCCTTTGTTATGGGGGCTCCTAGGCCTGCCGCCGATAGCTGTTTGGTTTCTCTGGCAACAGAAAAAGACACGAAATGAGCGTTTGTTGCGCAGCTATCGCATGTTGTTCACGAAGTCTACCGCCGTTGACTCGTTGCCGACAGATATCGGCTTGTTCGAATTGGCAGAACTCAGTGATGAACCGCTCTGTTATCGATTTGCCAATATTTATGGAAGTGCGATTTATCGTGATGAGCCGTTAAGCGATACGGATTATCAACAGTTGCAGTTGATTGTCAGCCGTTTGAAAAAGCGAAAGCCTGCTATTGAGGTTGCAATGCCAACCCCGCTTGGCGATAATGGCAATTCATAAAATAAACTGACAGCAGGAGGAAGAACAATGCCTTATATTAAAGTGAATATGACCAAGGGTGCAACGACCGAGCAGAAAGCTCAGTTGATCGAAGGGATTACCGAGTTGATGGTTAAAATACTCGATAAAAATCCCTCATCGACTCAGGTGCATATTGAGGAATTTGAAACCGATAGCTGGGGAATCGCAGGCCGGTCGGTTAAAAAGCTTCGGGCTGAAGGCAAGACAGCCAACATCTCAAAGAAGTAGGTCGCAGAATGTCGAATCCAGGCGAATTTTTACAAGCCGCTGCGCAAGGGAAAATCTGGCTCTATTGTCAGGAATGTGGTCAGGCGAAAAACTTTAATGATGTCGAACATCTCAATTGTATAGAAAATGAAAGCTACTGGGGAAATGAGCCCTGGTGGCACGATACACGAGTTTTTAAATGTAAGGATTGTGGTACCGAGCAGGGCTCAAAAATCGAGTTTGTCCCCTGAGTTAGCTTCAGGCAGGTGAAAAGGGGTCAGTTTTCTGACCCCTTTTTTTGTGTTCACTTCCGTTTTTTCTTGCCGCCAGACTTTTCGCCCGAATTGTACTCAGCCAGAAATTCCTTTTTGTATGCCGGATAATCCCCTGCCTCAATCGCCGCGCGTGCCCCTGCAACCATATTCAGGTAGAAGCGTACATTGTGGATCGCTGCGAGTGTCGCTGATAGAATTTCGTTGGCGTTGTAGAGATGATGCAGATAGGCGCGGCTGAAGTTTTTACAGCAGTAGCAATCGCAAGAGGGATCAACCGGGAAAAAATCGCGCCGGAAGTTTTTATTGGTCAGACGGATTTTACCCCGTTTGGTAAACAGAGTGGCACTGCGTGCAT
>CALZLE010000164.1 GCA_945788205.1 uncultured Desulfuromonadales bacterium | reverse complement strand
GACAATTCTACCAGCGTTACCTGATCAAAGAAAAGTGCGATTCGCTTCAACCTGCGTCGAGAACCCGTTCCATCGCCGGCAAACAACCTTTGCTGTAGAGCGCGTGCAAAGGTTCATGCCCGGTACTGGTATGCGGGATCACCAGATCGCCATCCGCGGCATGAGAACAGATCTGCTGCACCAGGGCCGGCAAAATAAACGGCATATCACACCCGACGACAAAGACCTTTTCCGTCCGGGCATGCGCCAGCCCGGAATGGATACCGGCTAAAGAACCTTGGGCATAGTAGATATCGGGCACCTTGCGACAGGGGATCTCGTTGTACAACTCAGGGGAGTTGGTCACAATGATCACTTCGTCGAACAGGCTGGCCATCCGTTTGTAAACATGATCGATAAACCGGGCGCCCTGAATCGGCAATAACGATTTATCGCTGCCCATGCGGCGACTCTCACCGCCGGCGAGGATAACCCCGGTAACGCCAGCAATTTTCTCTGCGGCAATGGAAATCTGCAACTGCTGTGAATGACTGTAAACTTCCATGCTGCTGCCGCGCACATAACCGACCAGTGTGATCCCAGCCTGCTCACAGAGAGCAATCGCTTTGTCGGTCGGTGAGGTGCGTGAAGCAATCAGGCCAATCCCGAGGCGAGCCGCTTTGGCAACCATCTCGGTAGAGACTCGACCAGATGTCACCAGCATCTTGTCCTCTAAATCAATGTTCCGGAACAGTGCTTCGCCGGCAACCCGATCGAGGGTGTTGTGACGACCGATATCCTCAGCATGCAACAGCAACAAACCGTCCCGGTCGCCAACCGCCGCCGAGTGGATACCACCATGGCTGCGATATTGCTCCGTCAACTCGTTCAATTGCCGCATCAACCGCAGCAGACCATTACTGTCGTAATGCCGCGGCCGCTGTTTGCCTTCAGTGAGTAACTGCTGCGGCAGGTTGTAGGCGATACCGGTTCCACAGCCCGAGGTTAAGGTCGGCTGCAATTTCTTTGGCAGTTCACCTTTTAATCGAACTTCTGCGAGACCAAAATCGGAGCAAACCCCAAGGGACTGAATATCATCGAGGGTTTCAATAAAACCCTGCAGGCGGAAGAATCCGGCCAGCAGAAAATTGAGTTTATGTGGAGAACAGACCAAGGTCGCCAGCTCACGGCCATTCACCCGCAATCGCAGCGGGTATTCTTCGACCACTGACCGCTCCAGCTGTTCACTACGGCCCTTGACGACACGGATAATTTGGTGTGCGGATACTTCCTGCATAGTTCATCTCTATCCATCAGAAAAAATCAGCTTAACGTCTCTGCTTGCCAGCTTCAATCGATTTTGTCGTTGCCGCCCTATGGCAGAAGGGCGGCAACGACAAAGCTAGCCCGCTTCGGAAACCGGCTTGCCTTTCGGCAGGGCCTCTTTCTCCTGCTTCGAATTACCATCATCAATCTTGTGGAAAGAATCAGGCAGCGAGTAATCGACGGTCTCCGGATGGTGTTCGAAGATCGGGAAGTACTTGGCGATCAGCACAAAGAACAAAATGTGCCCGGCGATAATGCCGATGGTGACCAGCGATTCAATGATTGACGGATAGTAGAGGTTATTCGGATCCATCATGCCGAACATTGAAACGTTGAAACGGTTGAGAACCAGGCCGAAGATCACCAGCAGCGCTGCGATCACCCGACGGCGATCATCGTTACGTACCGAGGTGCTGGTAAACATAAGGAACGGCAGAATGAAACCAACACCAAGCTCAAGAATGAACAGTAAGGTAAATACCGGGGCATCGAAGAACGGCCCTTCCGACAGCGCCATCAGAGAGTAGATTCGCAGGAAGATGTAGAAACCGAGGGTATAGGGCAGAATCTGCGCCAGGGTGCGCAGCAGCGTTCCTTCGTTCGGCTGCCCCATCCATTTGTGACATGCCGTCGCCTCGACGATGATAATGCTCATACCGCAGCAGATCGCACTGACCCAGAATAGCAGTGGCAGCAGCGGGTTGTACCAGAGGCTGTGCAGCTTATCGACAGCGATCAAAAAGAAGGTGCCGAGGGAAGACTGGTGCAGAGTTGAAATTGCCGCCGCCAGAATAACCAGCGGCATCTCCAGCCAGCGCAAAACGCGCAACGGCACGTGCCAGCCGAAACGTTCCGCCACCGGCGAAAGAAATTCGAGGAACAGCACCGTGGTGTAGGCCATAACACACATGGCGACTTCGAACATCGGCGAATGCAGGTTCCAGTAGCGGAGGACGTGCCACCCCTTGTGAGGCTGGCCGAGATCAAGCACCAGACCGACACAGACCAGCGAATACCCCAAGAAGCCAGTAACAATAGCTGGACGGACCAGCGGCTCAAGCTTCTTGATATTAAAACAGTGAACGATGGCTCCGAGGGTAAAGGCCCCTGCTGCCAGCGGTACAGCGGTCACGACATCAAAGGAAATCCACAATCCCCAAGGGTAAGTGTCATCCATATTGGTGGTGGCGCCCAAGCCGAAGACAAAGCGCGCCAGGGAGGCAATCGCCGCGACGACGACCAGGAAAATCATAAACTTAATAAAGCCGTGGTAACCCCTGACTTCTTTAGCAATACGAGCTGCGGTCATCTTTAGTCCTCCTTCTCTTGTGCAGGAGTCTCGACCTGCTCAGCGGCTTCTTTTTCATTTTTCAAGCGATCGCGACGATGGGTAATCCAAGAGAGGGCAGACAGGCTGCCACCAACGGTGAGGAACGCCGCGGGAACAAAGCGCAGCGCCTGCCAGGTGTACTCCGGCAGCGGGCGCAGGGTGATCTTCTTGAAACCTAGCTCGTCGAAGGGCAGGTTGGTCAGATAAAGGACCGTAGTACCGCCCGCTTCTTCCTTGCCGTACAGCTTATTGATGTACTTGCCCGGGTTCTTCGACAAACGCTCCTCGGCCAACTTGATCAAGTCCTCACGGGAACCGTAAGTGATCGCGGTCGGGCAGGCAGTGGCACAAGCCGGCTGCATCCCTTCCTTAACCCGGCTGTAACAACCGGTGCATTTCTTGACCAGCGGCAGACCTTTACTCCACTCGTACTTGGGCACACCAAAGGGGCAGGCAATCATACAGAAACGACAGCCGATGCAGCGATCCGCTTTGTAGATGACTGGACCTTCGGCGGTCTTATCGAAAGCACCGACCGGACAGACCGATGCACATGCTGGGTCGTCGCAGTGCATGCACATCTCTTTGTAAAAAGCGAACTCGTTCTGACCGTTCTTTTGGTAGTCACGGAACTTGATACGGGTGAAGGTGTACTCCGACATTGCCGGCGGATTCTGATAACCTTCACCGCTGAAGAATTCGGTCTCCTCCGCTTTCAGCTGGTTCCACTGCTTACAAGCGACCTGACAACCGCGGCAACCGGTGCACTTGGTCATATCGATCAGGAAGGCTTTTTGTTTTGGATTTATTGCTTTACTCATGCTTTCAGACCTCCTTTCTCGATATTACAGAGGAATGCTTTGTATTCCGGAATGGTGGTGTTGGCATCGCCAACCGCAGTGGTCAGCATATTGGCAGAGCCACCGGTCGCCAGACCGTTGAAGCCGAAGTGCCATGGCAGGCCGACCTGTTCAACCATCTTGCCGGAGACGCGCAGTGGTTTGATCCGCGCGGTGACCAGCGCACGAGCTTCAATCTTGCCCCTCTCCGAGGAAATGGTGACCATGTCGCCATTTTTCAGGCCCTTCCACTTCGCCATTTCTTCACTGATCTCAACAAACATGTCGGGAACCAGTTCAACCAGCCACGGCAGGTTACGGGTCATGGCGCCGGCTTGCCAGTGCTCGGAAACCCGGTAAGTGGTCCCGATATAGCGGTACTTGCCGCTGTAGTTGAATTTTCCGGGTGTTGCAACCGCCGGATTGCTCTGCTGCGGTGTCATTAGGTTTGCAACAGGACT
>CALZLE010000163.1 GCA_945788205.1 uncultured Desulfuromonadales bacterium | reverse complement strand
CTCTGGAACAAAATGAAGGTGATGGCGGCCTTGTTCGGCAGCCTGTTCGAAAAGCAGGAACTGGACGAAGCGGAACTGGCCAAACTACGTGAGAGCGATACTCTGTCGAGTATGCTGGATGAGATGGGAAAACTGCTGCCATCGGTCAAGCAGATCCTGGTCGATGAACGGGATGTGCACATGGCTTACTTCATCCGCAACGCACCGGGTGAAAAGATTCTCGCCGTCGTTGGTGCAGCGCACATGCCGGGAATTATCCGCCAGCTTCAGGGAGATGAAATCACCCCTGAGACAATCTCTGAAATCACGACAATTCCGGAAAAAACACCACTATCAAAAGCGATTCCCTGGCTGATTCCTGGCATCGTTGTCGCTTTGTTTATCGGCGGTTTCTTTTTCGGCAACCGAGATCAATTGGCAAATGCTGCAACCGCTTGGGTGCTGGCTAATGGAGTGCTATCAGCGATCGGTGCTCTTTTAGCCTGGGGACATCCGGTGACTGTCATCAGCGCTTTCATCGCAGCGCCTCTGACATCACTGAATCCAACCATCGGGGCCGGGTTTGTGACCGGATTTGTGCAGGCACTGGTCGCACCACCGACGGTTCGCGACATGGAAAAGGTCGGTGACGACCTCATTACACTCAAAGGATGGTGGCACAATCGACTGGCAAGGGTTCTCCTGGTATTTTTGTTTTCATCGATCGGCTCCGCCGTCGGAACCTTTGTTGCCCTCGGTTGGCTGAAAGAGTTGATCTAAAAAAGCAACGGCCGGTCGGTTACACTGACCAGCAAAGCTGCTACAATTAAACGATATCTAGACCGTCACGAAAGAAAATTGGTTCAATAGTCAAGCTAACCCTTTCAAAAAAAAAGAGGTTCAAATGCAGGATTGGGGACAAGGACCTTCTCCCGAAGATCTGGAAAAAAAGGTCATCGAGATAAGGGACCAGATAAAAAACAAGTTTAATCCACAACGCGGCCTGTTACCGGTAGTCATTATTATCCTCATCGCAGTCATCGGCGCGTACAGTAGTTTCTACGAAGTCGATACCGAAGAGACTGGTGTAGTGCTGCGCTTTGGAGAGTTTTCCAGCTTTGCCGAACCGGGACTGCACTTTAAAATCCCCTTCGGTATCGAGCAAGTCTATCTGGTCCCAACCGGACGGGTCTTGAAGGAAGAGTTCGGTTACCGGACGGTGACCCCTGGGGTTCGCTCTACCTACAGTAAACGTGGTCTGGAAGAAGAGTCTTTGACTCTGACCGGCGACCTCAACGTCAGTGATGTTGAGTGGATCGTTCAGTTTCAGGTTTCGGACCCCTTCAAGTACATTTTCAAAATCCAAGATCCGGTCGGCACCATTCGTGACATTTGCGAAGCGATGGTCCGCAAAGCGATCGGCAATGCTAACGTCACCCAGGTCCTAACGACTGAGCGTGCAGCACTGGCAGGCGAAATTGAGCAAGACCTACAATCGACCCTCAATCAATACGATATCGGTGTACGAATCGTCACGGTCAAGTTTCAGGATGTCACCCCGCCCGACCCGGTCAAAGACGCTTTCAACGAGGTCAACGAAGCCGAGCAACAAAAAGAAAGTTTGATCTTCCAAGCCCGCGAGCAATATAACCGTGAAGTCCCGCGGGCTCGAGGCGAAGCAAAGCGCGTCCTTCAAGAAGCAGAGGGTTACGCTGTCGAACGGACCAACAAGGCAGAAGGTGAAACCAACCGGTTTCTGGCCCTGTTGGCCGAATACAAAAAGGCACCAACGGTCACCCGCCGCCGGATCCACCTAGAAACCATGGAGGAAATCCTCCCCCGGCTGGAAGAAACCTACATTATGGATGGCAATAACGGCGGCACCCTGCCACTGCTCCCATTACGTAAAGCACTGGAAGGGGGTGCCAAATGAAAAAAGCACCTTTTATTATCGTCATTATTTTTGCCCTGTTCATTATCGGTCGCGGTGGGCTGTACGTCGTTAACGAAGCAGAACAGGCGATCGTCACCCAGTTCGGTAAACCGGTCGGAGATGTCATCTATCCTGGTCTCCACTTCAAAATACCCTTTATGCAAAAGGTCATCCGTTTTGAGCGCCGGATCCTTAAATGGGATGGCGACCCGAATCAGATCCCGACCAAGGATAAAAAATTCATCTGGGTCGACACCACGGCCCGCTGGCGGATCAAAGATCCGCTCCTGTTCTATACCAGTGTCGCGACACAGCGAGGAGCGCAGAGCCGCCTCGATGATATTATCGATTCGGTCGTTCGTGATGCCGTCTCTGGCCGTCTGCTAGTTGAATTGGTTCGAGGCAACGACTACAAAGCCCAGGAAGGAAATATCGAGCGTTTTGAAGTTGATGGGGTCACTATCCCAGCCGATCAGCTGGTTGGTCGTGCAGATATCCTCAATGGAATACTAGAAAAGGCCCGCGCCAGTACTCCTGAGTACGGTATTGAGCTGCTCGATGTTCAAATCAAACGGATCAACTATGTCGAGCAGGTGCGAACCCGGGTTTACGAACGGATGATCAACGAGCGGAAAAAAGTCGCCGCCCAATACCGTTCCGAGGGTGAAGGGGAACAGGCCGAGATTCTCGGTGAAATGCAACGAGAACTCAAGGAGATCAGTTCTGGGGCATACCGGAAAGTTCTGGAGGTCCGCGGTGCTGCGGATGCTAAAGCCGCGGCTATCTACGCCAACGCTTATAATCAGGACAAGGAATTCTACGCCTTTTTGCGGACCCTTGAATCGTACAAAAAGTCGATCAACAAAAATGGTCGCTTGATCATCTCTACCGACTCCGACTACTACAAATACTTGAAAAAAGCCCAGTAGAGATTATCGGTCTTACGCAAAAAAGGGGCTCCCCAACGGGAGCCCCTTTTTTATAACTGCGCAGCAGTGTCTGGCCAACATAAAAGCAGGCCAGCATTCTTCCTATTTTTTCGCGGAATCCTTGCTGCTCTCTATCTCATCTTTACGCACAACCCAATACGCGAAGGTCGCGGCAACAACCAGAACTGCCAACCCGATCAGTGCTGTGTAATCTTCTTTGTGATAATCGACCAACACCAGCTTTCGTGCCAACGCCAGCAATGCAACCAGAATAACGGCCCGAACCTTAACGATGGGCGTCCCGCTGGAGATTTCCGGTAGCACTGTATGGTTGAACTCCAAAGCGATCAACACGGTCATAAAAGCCCCGAAAACTGCGACAAACTGATCGTGACCAAAGTTATGCAAGCCACCACTTAACACGTTAAACAGCTCGAACCCGGCGTGAACCATCGTCATCACAACAGAAATCGACACCATCAGTGTCAACGCAGCAACCATCAATAACTCGAACCACTGATAACCCTTGGTCCCGAAGAGCAATCTCTTCATCTTCACTCCCTTCACATATTCAACAACAAACAAAACAACACGGTTGCCAATTATGCCATAAATTATTCTCTGGACATATCTTGCCGGAAGTTTTTTTCTGCGTTAGTTTATGGAAAATTTATTTTCACTGCGATATAGACTGGAGCCTCCACTTTGAACGCCCCCTACCAACGTCAAAAGTTCTTTATTACCAATTCACTGCGCGGCCATTCGCTCGTGCAGATTCTGATTTACGTCAATCTGGCACTCTTCACTCTGATGGTTCTACACGGGACTGTCGCCGGCTAT
>CALZLE010000162.1 GCA_945788205.1 uncultured Desulfuromonadales bacterium | reverse complement strand
GCCCGGCTGCCGTAGAGCGGGTCATTCCGGCGGTCGGTCTGCGGTCCTGGGCCACGATAAAGATCGTAGATGATGGCATCAAAGCTATCCTTTGCTGATTTTTTCACCAGTTTGGCAACATCACCAATTTCTACTTTGACACGTGGGTCGGCGGCCGCACCGCCAGTCAATTCAGCCAGAGGACCGAGGCACCACTTATGGATCGTCGGATTCAATTCGGCAACCACCACTTCGGCGTTTTCCGGCAGCTCGTCAAGCACTGCACGCAGGGTGATCGCCATCCCCAATCCGCCGACCAGCACCCTTGGGTTCGGGCGGGATTTCACCTTGGCGCAACCAAGTTTCCCAAGCGCCATCTCGGAGCGCTGCGCTTTGCTGTTCATCAGGATTTGTGGGCCGACAGTAATCAGAAAGTCGTCCTTCCCGCGCTTGCGCAGCTCTAAGGTCCCTTCGTCTTTGGTTTCAAAACGGTCGAGGGTTTGCCAGGGGATTGCCATCTGTTTTCTCCTGCCTATTTTCATCCCTTCTCCCAGAAGGAGAAGGAGCTAACTACAGCTTTAAATCACTCTCGCTACCATAATGCTCTGCGCGGATCTTCGCCACTTCGGCGCTGGTCTGATATTCGTCGAAATTCAGCATCCGGTCAATATAACCAGCGGGAGTAAACTCGATAATCCGGTTGGCGACGGTGGAGAGAAACTTCTGGTCGTGACTGGTAAACAACAGCACCTCGCGATAGTCGATCAAACCATTGTTAAGCGCGGTGATCGACTCCAGATCGAGGTGGTTGGTCGGCTCATCAAAGACCAGCGCGTTCGCTTCGGTCAGCATCATCTTCGAAAGCATGCAGCGAACCTTTTCGCCACCGGAAAGAACCGTCGATTGCTTTTTCGCCTCGTCGCCGGAAAACAGCATCCGCCCCAAAAAGCCACGAGCAAAGCTCTCGCCTTCGGTCGGCGCAAATTGCAGCAGCCAATCGATCAGGCAGAGATCTTTTGCGAAATAGCTGCTGTTATCGATGGGGAAAAAGGCTGGGGTGATCGTCACCCCCCAACGGAAGCTGCCACTGTCAGGCTCAAGCTCGCCTTCAAGGATTTGAAACAGAGTGGTTTTGGTCAAACTGTCGCCGCCGACAAAGGCAATTTTATCCCCCTTGTTGACGTTAAGGCAGAAGTTCTCCAACACCTTGACGCCGTCGATGGTTTTACACAGATCCTTGATTTCGAGAATGACATCGCCACAGGGGCGTTCCGCCTTGAAAACGACGAAGGGGTATTTACGCGAGGAGACCGGCATATCTTCGACAGTCAGTTTTTCCAACAGCTTTTTCCGCGAGGTCGCCTGCTTGGCCTTGGAAGCGTTGGAGGAAAAACGCTGGATAAATTCTTTCAGCTCGTTGGCTTTGTCGGTAACTTTACGGTTCTCTTCCTGCTTCTGTTTCAGCGCCAGTTGACTCGCCTCGTACCAGAAATCGTAGTTGCCGACATAGACGGTAATCTTGCCGAAATCGATGTCGGCAACGTGGGTACAAACCTGGTTGAGAAAATGCCGATCGTGAGAAACAACAATCACGGTGTTCTGGAATCGCTCAAGGAAATCCTCCAGCCATTGAATCGACTTAAGATCCAAATGGTTAGTCGGCTCATCGAGCAGCAGCACGTCAGGATTGCCGAACAGTGCCTGGGCCAGCAGTACCCGAACCTTTTCACCACCCTCCAGTTCTTTCATCAATTTGCCGCGCAGCTCTTCGCCGATTCCGAGTCCATTGAGCAGCACCGCCGCTTCCGACTCGGCTTCGTAACCGTTCATTTCGGCGAATTCCGCTTCCAACTCGCCAGAGCGTACGCCATCTTCATCGGTGAAGTTTTCTTTGGCGTAGATCGCTTCGCGCTCGGCTTTAACTTTGAACAGCCGCTCGTGGCCTATCATCACCGTGTCGATAACGGTGTGCTCGTCAAAGGCAAAGTGGTCCTGCCGCAGCATCGCAATCCGCTCACCACTGCCGACAGAGATGCTACCGTTGTCACCCTCAAGTTCTCCGGCGAGGATTTTCAGAAAGGTCGATTTTCCCGCACCGTTGGCCCCGATCAGACCATAGCAGTTACCGGGAACGAACTTGATATTGACGTCTTTAAAAATGACCCGTTTGCCATAGGCAAGGGCCACGTTGTGTGCGCTGATCATGATTTGTAACTTCCTTTAAAACAAAGAAAAACCACAGGATCAATCCCTGTGGTTGAAAGTGCGTTGAGGTTGTAGCATTTATGGGGTTTGGGGGCAATCGGTTTTTGAGACCGTAGTAGCTTCTTCTTCTTGTCTACACTTTCTATACTTTGGGCAATACGCTTCTATTGTTCCTTAATACCGGTAAGCGAGAGAATTCTATTTTTAAAATCTTCGTACTCGTCTCCGATGCCAGATTCCAGAGCAGATTGGCGGTAGAACAAGTTAGTTGAGGGAGATTCCTTTCTTGCCAATTCCAAATCCATGTTGTCGACATTGACAACAGTCCAGCACTCTACATAACCGGAGTTCTTTGCTTTTTGGTGGCTTTTTTCGGCTTCTCCAATTCGATTGTGGATATTTGAAAAATCCTTTCCCCCTTTAACTTCTATTGCAATTACATTTCTGAAATTCCCCTCCCCCATTGCAACCTTGATCACAATGTCAGGATCAGGAGCAAACTGTATGAGAACCTTCTTTCCCGCAGCATTCACTAATTCTATTTTACTGTCACAGGAATCTGTAGCTGTATGTTCAACAATATCGTGTATAGATTTGAATACTGTAGCGATTGCGTCGAACCCTCTTTTGTTGTTTGCTCCACCACGGAGTTGTGGCCCTACAGTTAAAAGAGTCAGGTCGTCGAGAAGTTTTTTGCTCAACCGATCTGTACCGATTCCTTCGATGAGGAAAGTAGCACTACTGATGAGACCTTTGCACAACTCTGGCAACACACCCCTGTTTTTCTCGGTAAGGACACCTGTGCTTTCCATTGACTTGAAACCCGAGACACCAAACTTGGTAGTGTAAAACTCTTTTTGGCTAAAACCTAAGAGAAGCCTGTAATAGCCCAGCAGGTAAGGATTGGCTGAGAGTAGAGAAGGAACAGGAAAAAGGAGTTCGCCACGTAATCCTTGTTTGGCAAGAATTTTCAAGCCAGCCTCAGGTACATACTCAGAGAGTTCTCGATCCAATGTCGCAATATTTAAATCATCAATTGTTTGCATAAGAGCATCTTGCAAATATCGACTTCTAATTTGGCCAAGGGCATAGGAAAAATTGATCTGAAGCTCTGGATACGGGATATCAATGGATGGCATTATACAGCAACCTTAATGATCTGATTAGCGGTTGAATTGAGCCGCTCAGCAGCAATTGCAACATAATCCGGATTTAATTCGATACCGACATATTGCCTGCCTTCATCCATACAAACAACACCTACTGTTCCAGACCCCAGGAACGGGTCAAGAACAAAGTCTCCTGGTTTGGAGGAAGCAAGAATACATGGCTCAATGAGTTGAGTAGGAAAAGTCGCAAAGTGTGCTCCCGGAAAAGGTTGTGTTTTGACATCCCAGACACTTCTGCGGTTACGTAGTTTTCCACTTTGGCCCATCTCTTTGATAGCTTCATGATCGTAATAGTAGCGCTCCGATTTTGTAAGCATAAAAATGTACTCGTGTGATCTTGTCGGCCTGTCTTTAACGCTCTCGGGCATCGCATTTGGCTTATTCCATACGATGTCGGACCGTAGATACCAGCCATCATCCTGTAGAGCCAAAGCCAACCGCCATGGGATACCAAGCAGGTCTTTTGGCTTCAAGCCTTTCGGAGTATCAGGTCTGACAGACATTGCCCTAGCCGGATTTTTTTTATCAGTGGCACGATAACCACGGTTACCGCTGGTAAAGCCATCGCCAATATTTATCCAAAGTGTTCCGTCGCTCCTAAGCACTCGTTTAGCTTCATCAAAAACCGTCACAAGATGATTAATAAATTGCGGTAAAGTGGGTTCGAGACCAATTTGATCTTTTATTCCGTAATCGCGTAACCCCCAATATGGCGGAGAAGTTACGATGCACTGAACAGAACACGAAGGCAGTCGCTGCAAGGCGTGAAGTGCATTTCCTTCAAGAATCATGGAGCAATCTAGCTCCAAGGGTTTAGGTGCTAATATTTTTTTCTGTTTCATTTATTAACTTCCCAAGCTGAGATTCAGGAGAATTTATTCATTCTCTTTTCAACCACCGAAGTGCTTCAAATTATCTCGCACTTTCTCGACTCTTACTACCTTAATCTTTCAAATTATTTCGAGACACAATACTTGATTCTCACCCCTCTGCAACCCACTTAAGCTTCCGAATCAAACCGTTGAAAAGTTTCCACTTTCTAGTCAAATGCTGATAGCGCCCAGCAACAAGCCCGGCTGCCACACCCAGCTCCACAGCCAAATCAACAACCTCAGCCTTCGACCGAATCCGCTGAATTGCCGCATCATATTTCGCCGGAATCAAAAAATCCGCCGCAAATTGATCAGCCCGCACTTCACGCGGATCATCGTGGCTATCATTGTTTATCAACAACTCCTTCTTACTGTCATGTAGCACATGCCCCGCCTCATGGAAGAAGGAGAACCAGAACTTGTCCTCCCCCTTGCCACGTAGAGAAAGCAGAATCATTGCTTTTTTGCTGCTGAGCCATTTGGTCGCGCCGTTCCACGGAACTTTTTTCATTTCTGGCACCAGCGCCACCGCAACCCCAGCTTCGGCACAAAGACGCTTCATCTCCGGCACGAAGACATCAGGATT
>CALZLE010000161.1 GCA_945788205.1 uncultured Desulfuromonadales bacterium | reverse complement strand
TAAATACCTTAATTCTCTTGGTTGCCAACGGCTCAACTCTGCATCGGCAAATAACATTTACGGCAAAGTTCGAGCTGATAATAGTTTCCCTGTGCGTGCTGGCGACGTATTTTCGCGTAGCGCTCACCGTGCCAGATTTCATGCAAGCTTTGCTGGTGCCAGTTGCCAACAACCATTTCGTCCTTGTCGTCGATACAGCAAACGGTGACCTGACCGTTGTACTTCAGAAACATGCGCTGATAAGGCTGAGCGCACCAAAATCCCTGCAC
Organism: uncultured Desulfuromonadales bacterium; assembly: GCA_945788205.1. Lineage (GTDB taxonomy): Bacteria > Desulfobacterota > Desulfuromonadia > Desulfuromonadales > Geopsychrobacteraceae > Malonomonas. The sequence goes on along the minus strand of CALZLE010000161.1, from coordinate 8,168 downwards.
TTCGGGGTATTCGCCACGCTCGTCGGGGTCCCGTTCGGTATAGAACCCGTAACCGACAGCATCAACAAGATCTTTCCACATGATCTTAAGACCCTCAAACTGCTCGGCCCAAAGCGGGTCATTTTCATACATCACCATCGACAGGCGGACTTGAACATGCGGATAATCAGCGTCCCGGAGTTTGATAAAATTGTAGATATTGTCGACAACCCGCCCTAATGTTGTACCAGCTCGCTGTTGCTCAAAAAGTTTCGGGGAGATGGCATCAAAGGAAACAAACAGGTTATCGATACCGGCTTTGAGTAATCCTCGTGCCACTTTGTCAGTCAAAGCCGAAGCGTTCGAGTTCATCATGACATCGAGAACCCCTTTTTGTTTGGCGTACTCAACCTGCCAGATGACATCCTTATGGACCAGTGGCTCACCGAGATAATTGAGCTTAATACTCTGCAATCCATGCTCCATACCCTGATCGATGATAGAGGCGTATTCTTCACGACTCATACACCCCTCATCCCCCAATTCACCTCGACTCACCAGGATGGTGCGTGGACACATTGGGCATTTGAGATTGCAGAGGTTGGTGGTCTCGATATCGAGATGGATGGGAAAATCCAGGACTTGTTTCGCTTTGGGGACCTGCTCCCAAAGCTCGCGATAGGCCTGGTACTCGGGTGGCCGATGTTCTTTCCAGGCTTCGCTGTAGGTCGCTTCCTGGTAAGTTGCATTTGGGTTAAACTTGGACTCGGGCTCTTTGTCGTTCTGTTCGTTTTTCATTTTATCTACCTAATCGGATGAGACTGTCTAAGGCGCAACCGGCCGTTTCAGTTCAAGAATGGCACAGTCTTTCCTGCCTCCGGGGAGATCATAGTAACTCTTGATTGTTTGAGCCAATTTAAAACCGATTTTTTCCACACTGACGATTGCCCTGTGATTGTCTCCACGCGTACGAGCCTTGATACAAACAAAATCCAGCCCATTGAACGCGTATTCGATAATTGCCTTGGACGCTTCCTGAAACAATCCGGTTCCCCAGGTACAAGGGGCAAAACCGTAACCATATTCACATTCCCCTTCGGCCAGCACATCGGTACCGAATATCAGCCCCAAAGTCCCCACGGCCTTTTGATCTTCTTTACGTACAGCAACCCAGTAGCTCCTTGCTCCCTTTGCATTGTCATCGCAAAGCATCTGCAAAAAAGCTCTGGCTTCAGCAATGTCTTGCATTGGGGAAATATTCAGGGGTCTCGCAAATACCGGGTCACTCCCGTAAGCAAAAAGGTCTTCAGCAAAGACTTGCTCAGGAGCTTTCAGTAACAATCGGGACGTTTCTAAAACAGGGGGAGTAGCCAGCATCATCATCCTCCGCGATGAGTTAAGAATTGATTCAGGCAACCCTGACGGTTTGTGCTTGGCGCTGCTTCAAAATCGCCTCGGCCAGAGAAAAATCTGCCAGAGTATCGATATCCAAACCCGTTTCCGCATCGATTTCCAGACCAGACATCGAATTGAGATTAAATAATGGTGCGGGATCGCCACTGTTCTCAAAATATTCTCGGCGAGTCACAATCACCGACTGGCTATGAGTATAAAAAACCGGCAACTCTTGACGACGCAGCGGCTTGTTTTTCATTTCGATCAACTCGGTCAACTGACCATCATCCCCCTGGCTGTAGATGAAAAAAGGATGATCCTGAACCGGGGCAATGGTCAAAGCGGAATCGTGGTCCGAACTCCAAAGCAAATCGATGGTTCCCTCGATTTGTCGGACGGTACGAAGCGGTGAGGTCGGCGGCATAATTGCAACCGCATCGGGACGATAACCTTCATTCTCAGCAAACCAAGCCAAGGCGTGATGGACGACAGAAATTGAGGAGGCAGTGTCTGTTGCATGCTGCCTGGGCCGCAAAAAAGGAGTTTCAGCCCCAGCCATACGAGCAACCTGGGCGATTTCATCATCATCGGTAGAAACGATAAGCCGATCGATATTGCTTGCCTGTAAAGCGGATGAAATTGTGTGAGCGATGAGAGGTCGCCCTAGCAGAGGGCGGATATTTTTTCGCGGGACCCCTTTGGATCCTCCACGGGCGGGGATTATTCCTAGAACGGACCGGTTATTCATAAAAGCCTCCATGCTCTTTTTTAAGCGTCCTGCACCTGTGCCTACCTTTTTCTCTTCGTCCGTTTTGAAATAAAATTTAGCCCTTTCTTATAAAAGAAATAAAATCTTAACCAGAAAATCTGTTTCTTCAAAAAGCCCTAGCCAGCCTCGCTGGATTGGTAAAGCTCGCGCGCTGGGACTCCCGCAACGACCGAGTAATCAGGCACGTCCTTGACCACAACAGCGCCGGCACCAACAACAACGTGAGAACCGATACATACATTTTCTCGGATCGTGCTATTGGCACCGATGTGTGTCTGTTCTCCAATCTTCACCCCTCCCAGAATACAAGCTCTTGGGGCAACATGAACATGGTCGCCAATGTGACAGTCATGTTCGATAACGGCCCCTGTGTTGAGAATGACATTCTCGCCAAGCTCTGCCGCCGCATTGACCAGCGCCCCAGCCATCACGGTCAGACCCCGCTGGTAACGCGCACTTGCGGAAAAGACTCCTTGGGGGTGAATGGCCGATACCGGCTCCAGGCCCAAATCAACTCCTCTTGTGAAAATAGTCCGGCGAGCCGACAACTCCCCCAGCCCAACGAAAAAATGCCGGATCCCTTTTTCCAGTAAAGGGCCAACCTGCTCATCTCCACCCAGCACAGGCACACCAAGAATTTGCTGGCCGTGCAATACTGGATCAGCATCAAGCAGCCCAATGATCCGGTAGTCTTTTATCCTTTGCAAGATCTCGATGACCACTCGAGCATGGCCACCAGCAGCAAATCCGAAAACAGGTGTCGCCAAATCAAGCCACCTCCCTTATCAGCATGAAAGCTTCAGCATAATCAACCCCAATCGTCGCTCCCCGATAACGAGCAAGGGCCCGGATAGACCCCTCTCCTCTGGGCATGGGATCCTCCTGTGCTTCGCTGGCAAATAGCTTCATAACGGAAAGTTTTTCCTCTATATGAGAACTGATATCGATATAAACCAGGGGAACGAAGTGACGACCGGGGGCGGCAGGAGCAGCTTCGGTTGATGATAGAGTTTCGAAGCAGAGAATCCTTTTAACACCATAACGCTGCATATAAAACGACTTCAAGACGGACATGGCTGCGGTAAACACCACTTGGTGATCGGTGTGCACATCCCCCTCATGCACCAAATAAACCAGCTCAGGTTCAACCTTGGCAATCACCTCTTGAATCCGACCGATCAGCTCTGCCTGTGGGACAGTATCCAACTGAATCGTCGGGAACCCCAGACGATAAACATGCTCCATCTGATAGGCTTTGGCCGCCTGTTCGATTTCAGCAATTTTTAGCTCAACCAACTCAGCGGACCATTGCGGAGGGTGAGGTTGGGTCACCACCAACCAATGGAGTTCATCCCCAGCATCACGATGTTTCAGCAGAGTTCCTCCACAACCCAAAGTCTCATCATCGGGATGTGCGGAAATCACCAGAACTTTCATAGTTTGCCTCCCAGAAGTGAGCCAACTTCCAGAGAAAGTGGCAATTCGGTTGAGAACTCAATAATCTGAAGATAGCCGTCCTGAGTTCTGACCTCTAAGATCCCCTCGCTACAACGAAGAATTGTTCCTGCTGGCTGACGCAAAGCATTCTCGGACAGGGGGGTCGTCGGCAAGCGGCTCTTCCAGACAAGTATCCGCTGCCCACAACAAAAGGTGTGCGCCCCACAGTAGGGGTGGGTCAGGGCCCGGATGAGATTATAACTGGTTAAAGAGGGCTCAGCCCAGTCAATTTCCCCATCACTTTCACCGCGCTTGCGCCAATAGGTTGCCTGTGAATGGTCTTGTTGAATACGGGGAGCAGTGCCTTGCTGCAGCTCTGGCAAAAACTCGTGGATTGCCTGCGTGGCTAATTGCTTGATCTTTTCATACAAGGACCCGGCATCATCCTCCATTGAAATAGCAAACGGTTGCTGCCACAAAATATCTCCACTGTCGGCCCCTTCATCCAGATAGAAAAAAGTCAGGCCACTCTCTTTCAGTCCCTCAACCAGAGCCCAAATGAGAGGGTGACGACCACGGTTGCGTGGCAACAGTGCCGGGTGAGTGCCAATACAACCGAGGGGTGGAAGATCCAGGATTGGCTGCTTGATCAATTGAGACCAGCCGAAGATGAATATGACATCAGGTTCCAGAGAGCGTATTCGTTCCATCGATTCTGGATCGTTGATATTTTTTACCCGGAAACATGGCACACCATGCTTTTGGCAAAGCGGACCCAGATCACAGAAATCAGCATGCGCACTGGAACGCTCTGCGCTCAGAGTAATCACACCCACCAGGTCCCCACCCGCTTTGAGCAACTCCTGCAGGCAATGCTGACTAAAATCGACACCGCCAATCAAAAGGATCCTCATTCTCAGTCCTCTTTTAGATCGTGAAACTTCTTTAAAATCAACCGGTCCTCCAGCACAACACGCTTCAGACTGTCGACAATCTTCTGCGCGGCACCACCTTGATCGTACGGGTTCTGCAAAGTCGTCAGCTTAGCCGCCATTTCTGCGCCCAAGGCCTCTTTTATTCCAGCCTGGATAGCGTCCTTACGACAGGGAACGTGAATGACATTGACACCATGGGTCCGGCCTCGCTGGCGGTTACCAATATTGACCACTGGTAGTTTAAATGATGCGGCTTCGATGATTCCGGAGGATGAGTTGCCGACCATTGCGCAGGCATACGACATCAGGCTGAAATAGCCTTGCGTACCAAGATTGACCGTCGCCTGGAACTGCCTATCGCGGGCCACCAAATCCTTGATTTTCTCTATGAGCAGTCGCCCCTGTGTGTCAGCGTTCGGGTAAGTCATGACCACATTCAGCGGCAACTCTTTTAGAGCACCGATCAGGGCCTCAAAGTGAGACTCGGTCTGTTCGTACTCCAAGGTCACGGGATGGAAGGTCACGACCAAAAAATCGCTGGACAGATCAAGGGCAAAATCCGCAGCCAGCTGTTCTCGGGGCGTGGCGATAAAGCTGCTCAAGTGATCCAGTCCGGGTGCGCCACAGACGTTGACACGCCAGGCCTCTTCCCCCATCTGCTTAATCCGCTGGGCGTATTGCTTGGTGGTCGGAAAATGCAAGTGACTCATCTTGGTGATTGAGTGGCGAATCGGGTCATCGATCAACCCTTCGGTCAATTCACCACCATGCAGATGAGCCACTGGTATTTTGAAGGGCAAGCTGGCAACAACTGCCGCATGCATTTCGAAGCGGTCGCCCAACACGAGAAGGATATCCGGGCGGAGGCGGGCAAAAGCCTGAGCAAAGCCCATGGTTCCAATCCCCATCGATTTGGCGACACCCTCTGGAGAATCGGCTGAAAGTAACATCTCGATCGACTCGACAATCTCAAAGCCATCGTCTTTAATCGCATTGACGGTAAAACCAAATTCAGGTGATAAATGCATCCCCGAAACATAGAGCAATGGGCGCAGTTCTGGGTCTTCCTGAAGGGCTCTCAGCACAGGGAGATAGATTCCATAATCTGCACGGGTCGTTGTCACGACACCAATGGTTCTCATACAACATCCTCCAAGCTCAGCAGCTGGTCCTTGCTTATCTTCCGGCATGACCTGCGGCCGATCAACAGTTCACGCATATTCGGCGACAACCCGGTTCCAGGCCTTTTCGCGGTCAACATTGACGCTGTGATCAGTTCACCAGCGGCGATATCACACGCAGCGACCAGACTTTTCCTTGCCACGCTGGCAGTATTAACTTCACTGGCCGCTGGACGTTTTTGCCCGTCACCCAAAGCCTTTTCTACCGCCCGAATTCCTTGGACCAGAGCACTGAGGCCATCAGGTCCCAAAGAGGCCTGATGATCGGGCCCCGGCAGGGTACAATCAAGGGTGAAATGCTTCTCAACAACACAGGCTCCCAAAGCAACTGCGGCAAACGCAACTTCGTTACCGGGCACATGATCTGAGTACCCTGTTGGCACGGCAAACTCTCGTGCCATAGTCGCCATCGCGCGCAAATTTATGTCGGCCGGGTCGGCCGGATAATTGCTGACACACTGCAACAGAATTAATGGCGGGTTCCCAGCCGCTCGAATGGCCTTCACGGCCCCCTCAACCTCGCTGAGGGTCGCCATGCCAGTCGAAAGAATCAAGGGTTTGCCCATTTTGGCCAAGTGCTCGAGAAAAGGCAGATTGGTAATCTCCCCGGATGGAATTTTGAAAGCAGGAATCCCCAGCTCTTCGAGGAAATCGGCACTCTTCTCATCAAAAGGGGAGGAAAGAAATAAAATCTCACGTTTCCGACAATGGGCCTGCAGTTGAAAATGTGCCTCGGCACTCAACTCAAGTCGCTTGATCATCATCAGTTGAGATTCGGAGGCCTCTGTTGTGCGTTTCTGGTATTCAGCTTTAGGGGCACTGGCAGAAACAAGATCTTCACTTCTAAAGGTCTGAAATTTAATTGCGTCTGCACCGGCTTTACAAGCCTCATCAATCAGCCTGATTGCCAATTCGAGATCACCGTTATGATTAACCCCCGCCTCAGCAATAATGAAACAAGGACAACCCCTCCCAAGATGAAATTTTTCGATATGGATCTGCTCAACCATAATTGCATCATCCTTACGTTTAAATTGCTGCTCTCCAGAGCATAGATCAAACTAACGGGATTAAAAGCATTTTCCTAGCAATTTCTAATGGCAGTCCAAGAAATGCAAAAAAAAGACCACCCTGCTAAACAACTGCAGTAATGGCCTTTTTACTTCTTTTTTAAACGTTGTCAAATAATTGACCTAAGCTTGATCAACCTTTGGCAAAGGCGTTTTTGTCTCATACTTCCCCGACTCGACCACAACCTGCAGAGCACGATTGGTTTTCGGGGCAAACAATAACGGGGCCGCCAGATTCAATGTGACACTCCGATCCTCCGCGACAGTCACAACCGACAGAGCATAACATTCTTCCCCTTCTTCGATACCAAGCTTTTCCCTCTCAGACCGATCCGGAACGACCCGGTACTCAAGGAAAAAATTGGTTGGGTCAGTCACAACAAAGGCGATCATTGGGTCATTGACACTCTGAATCCAGAATAACGGTCCCTCTTTCTCGTTCGGCATGACAATGAAATCGTGCAGATAATCAAAGCCGATCATGCCCTCGGGAAATGTCAGGGTTGTTTCCGGATCATACTCGATCTCGCCAAATCTAGTCGTTATCTTTCTCATTGGTCTTTCTTCTTCGGTGCTATGTTCTTCGACAATTCGTTCAGATCGGCAATATTCCACTGGGTGGCCTCCTGGTTCTCTTGCTTAATGCGTTCAAAAACTTCCTGCCTGTGAACCTTGGTGGTCCGGGGTGCTTCAATCCCGATCCTGACGCCTCCACCCTTCAGTTCGATTACGGTAATGCGGATATCGTCACCAATAATGATTCCTTCGCCCGCTTTTCTTGTCAGTACCAGCATGTTGCCCTCCTTGGCCTGGTTTCCCGGTCTGCTCCGCAACCGGTCGACATCTGTTTTTCAGCACTTTGCGGTGCCCAGATATCAGATTTTTTTCGTTTAGATGTAGTCCAGAATCGAGAGTTCTGAAACCTTCCCGGTCACACTCAATGCGGCCTGAAAACTCTGCTGCTGCTGCTCCAGACCAGTAATTGTCTCCAGGATATCTGCATCTTCGAAACGGGAACGAAATTCTTCCATATCGATTTTTATCTGCTCCATATGATCCCGCGCGACTTCAAGACGACTTCCCAGGTTCCCTTTCAGGCTTCTGTAGCGTCTAATTTGATCAGCACCGCTTTCCATATTGTCTAATTCCAATTGGACGGCCGCTGGATCATTGGCCAGAAGCGCTTCTTCAATGGACGTCACAACGGCAAAAATATCGATTCCATTGGCATCGGTCAGACCATCATTGTCTGCATCGCCAAGCATCAAGGCATTGCCCGTCAAATTGACACCTATCAGTTCATTGGGCGAAATTTCAAAATCGAGCGAACCATTGTCTCCATTATAAACGACTGGATTTGGTTCTGTAGCCGGATAATTCGGATTCAAGCTGAAGGGGGTCG
>CALZLE010000160.1 GCA_945788205.1 uncultured Desulfuromonadales bacterium | reverse complement strand
ATTTTCTCAATCATGCTGCGAGACGGCTCAACAAAACGATCCACAAAATTGACCCTAAAGCCAGGCAGGCACTGATGTGCTATCACTGGCCCGGAAATATTCGTGAACTGCAAAACATCATTGAACGGGCGGTTGTACTCTCCCCTGATCAAGTTATTCATCTCGAACAGTTACCAGTCGTCTTTGGTGAGCTTTTGCGGAAGCAGCTCGGGGAAATGACCGCAGCAGAAACAGGCCTACGACAGCAAAGAGACCAACAGGCTGATAAAATTGAAGCGGACCTGCTGATTCATTTTTTACGCGAAGCGGCTGGCAATGTCTCTGCTGCCGCTCGTCTGGCCAATATTCCTCGCCGAACCTTTTATCGCATGCTGCAAAGGCAAGATATCGATAGTAAAACCTACCGTGACAAAAAGTAGACAGTGTGCCAAAAAGAGCACAAAGCCTAAGCACCTGTGCCACTCATGACACATGGCTATTTTGCCTACCTCTATGGCGATAAGACCAAACCAGTCAACACACCCCATAGATTGTGCCACATGTGACACATTTGTAGATCCAACAGACTAACCGACACTGCACAAACAAGCCTTTCGCTCACAAACCCCACAAAGCCAAAATGTTGGCACACCAATTGCTTATAGTACGAGTAAATGCATAGGGATTCATCCAGTTCCCGCCCGAACGGATAAGCAACATCCCTTTTCGCCGCCAAGGACCTCTCTCCCCTTGGCGGCGTTTTTTTTGCGTTCGCAATAAATTAGCTTTTACGCTAAACTGTACAAGTTCTAATTTCATGCATTTATCGCTGGCCTCGAAATGACTCCGAAAGCTCACAAAAAATCAGACCGCAGTCTTGGCTTGAGCACTCTTGAAGATATCAGTGCTCTCATTTTGCAATCCCATGATCTTGACGAAACCCTCAACAACATTGTTGCACTGGTTTCCAAAAGAGCCAACTCTGATGTTTGTTCTCTTTACTTGCTCGACGATGACGCAGTCACCTTGCGGCTTCGGGCGACTCACGGCCTCGACCCTGCCTCAATTGGCACCGTTAGCCTAAAGATCGGCGAAGGACTAACCGGTCAGGTGGCAAAAGAACAGCGCATACTATCGCTTGAAGAACCGCAGAGCCATCCCCACTATCGATACTTTGCCGAGACCAAGGAAGAGCAGTTCCATACCTTCGTCGGCATTCCATTATTCGATCGAAACCTGACGGTCGGCGTTCTGGTCATCCAGACGCGTGACGTTAATATTTTAGCCGACGAAGATCTTTCGACACTGACGACAATCGCCTTCCAGGTTGCATCAATTGTCGTCAATGCGCGCCTGCTCGACACGATAGACCACCAACAGTTCCTCAGTGAATCGAACCTTCCTCCTTCAGGCGAGAGTGGCAAACCCACTGGTCAAAAACAAGATTCAGCAGTTCTTAATGGCCAGGTTGCCTATCCAGGGGTCATCTCTGGCCAAGCAAATCTGATTGACCAACAACTTGGTTTCGCGGATATTTTTGACGAAACTGATGTCGATATCGTTGCAGAACTAAAAAAACTGGACGAAGCATTACGAAAAACCCGAATACAGACTCTTTATATGGAAAAGAGGGTCGCCGATAAGCTCACCCAGGAAGATGCCGCAATTTTCCACACCCACCTGATGATTCTTGAAGATCGTGGCTTTATCGAACGTCTGCATGACCACATCGACAATGGGCACAGCGCTCCCTATGCACTCAAAAAAGTTATTGGCGGCTACCTGGAAGCGTTTGCCAATATGGAGGATGCATACCTGCGTGAGCGAGCGGCTGACATGGAAGACATTGGCCGCCGACTGCTTGCCAACCTGGTAGGACAAGAACCGGAAGGGTTACATCTGCACCATGCAGGGATTCTCGTTGCCAAGCGTCTCCTCCCATCCGATATGGCCATTCTTGATCACACATTGATCCGCGGCATGATCATTGAGTCGAATGAAGCCAATTCACACTCGGTCATCATGGCCAAGGCGCTCGGCATTCCTGCCTTGATCGGTGTCAAAGGTGCAACATCACGTATCGAGCCAGACAGTGAAATCATTCTGGATGCTAATGCTGGCCAAATCTATCTGAACCCCCCAGACACAATTCTTGACGAATATTTCCGCCTCGAGCATGACCGAGTACAAGAAAAAGAACGGCTCGACGGACTGCGCAACATTCCGGCTGCAACTCGCGATCAACAAAGAGTCACTCTACGCGCAAATATCGGCCTGCTGAGCGATATTGACATTGCAAAACGTAACGGCGCTGAAGGGGTTGGGCTGTATCGCACCGAATTCCCCTACATGGCCCGCAGCAGCTTTCCCGACCGGGAAGACCAGTACAAACTCTATCGTCGAGTCATCGAAGAATTCAATGGGGAACCGGTGACCATCCGCACCCTCGACATCGGTGGCGACAAAGCCCTGCCCTACTTCACGCCCCCCAAAGAGGACAACCCGTTTATGGGTTGGCGATCGGTCCGGTTCAGTCTCGACAATCGGGAAATATTCCAAACCCAGATTGAAGCAATCCTGATGGCGGCCATACACGGCCCGATCCGCTTGCTCTTTCCGATGATCTCAAACATCGAAGAAATCCGCAGCTGCAAAGAAATTGTCGATGAGGCAATGCAGAACCTCAGAGAACAGAAGATTCCCTTTGCCGAAAAGGTTCCCGTGGGAGCCATGATCGAGGTTCCTGCTGCCGTGCGCTTGGCCCCACACCTGGCAAAAGAAGTCGACTTTTTCTCCCTTGGCACCAACGACCTTGTCCAGTACCTGCTCGCGGCAGATCGCGGCAACGCACTGGTACAGCGCTACTACGACCCGCTTCATCCAGCCGTCCTGCTGTCATTAAGCTATCTTGCGGACATTGCCCGCGAGCAAAACACCGACATCTGCCTGTGCGGTGAGATGGCAACGGATCCCGCCTGCCTGTTTTTTCTGGTCGGAATCGGCATCAAACAATTTTCCCTGTCGGCACCCTACATCCCTCGATTGAAAGAATTTATCGGGCTAATCGACACTGCCGAGGCGGAAAAAGTCGCCCAAGAAGCTCTACTACTGGCCGATGGGACATCAATCCGCACTCTCCTTCAAAGTAAGATTGACAATTTCTCTATTCACTAGCTTTGCCGTCCTTAGAAAAAAAATAGCCGGATCTTTCGGCCCGGCTAAGATCATTCCATGAAAAACTATCAGTTATTCGAAAATCAGCAGCAGATCACCTTGATCAACCTGATCGCCCTCACCGAAAACTATCTCCTTGATAACGCCAGCCTTCTTGGCTTTAACGTTGGTCTCCATCTTCATTGCTTCGGTGACCATTAAGACATCGCCTTCTTTCACTTCGTCACCGGCATCAACTAGCTGCTTGAAGATTTTGCCCGGCATCGGCGCACCAACTTCTTTACCATTATCAGGATCAGCTTTGACATGAGCACTCTCATCGCTCTCCACCGACTCATCCCTTACGGTTGTCGACCGTGGCTCACCGTTCAGCTCGAAGTAGATATGACGAGTCCCGTCCTCACGAACCCGGCCGATCGCATTGAGCTTGACGATCAGGGTCTTCCCTGCCTCAATATCAATGGTGACTTCATCACCGACATCCAGACCGTAGAAGAATACCGGGGTCGGCATAAAAGAAGTATCGCTGTGCTCTTGGCGGAAACGATCGTACTCCTCGTAAACACCCGGATACAGGACAGCGGACAGCACATCCTCATCACGCACCGAATGACCAAGCTTACTTTCCAGCTCATCTTTTTTCAGCACAAAGTCGACCGGCTCCAGCAACTCACCTGGACGGCAGGTCAGCGGCTCTTCACCCTTGAGGATAATCTTCTGCAACTTCTCCGGGAAACCACCATACGGCTGACCGATCATCCCCTTGAAAAAGTCGACAACGCCCTGCGGAAAGGCCAAGTCCTGGCCACGCTCGTAGACGTCTTCCGGCTCCAGGTTGTTCTGGATCATGAACATTGCCATGTCACCGACGATCTTTGAGGATGGGGTCACCTTGACCAGATCGCCAAACATGTCGTTGACCTTGCGGTACATCTCTTTACACTCTTCCCAGCGATGACCAAGTCCAAGACCTTCGACCTGTGGTTTGTAGTTAGAGTACTGACCGCCCGGAATTTCGTGCTCGTAAACCTGAGCAGTACCACTGCGCAGCTCTGACTCAAATGGCGCATAGTAAGTCCGGCAGGTCTCCCAGTAGTTCGCTAACTGCTGCAGTCCTTGCATATCGAGCTTCGGATCCCAGATGGTTCCTTCCAAACCGGCCAGCAGTGCGTTCATATTCGGCTGGGCAGTCAAACCGGAAACCGAAGAAAGTGCCGCGTCGACCACATCACAACCAGCCTGAGCAGCCATCATCAGCATGGCGACGCCGTTGCTGGAAGTATCGTGGGTGTGCAGGTGAATCGGCAGCCCGGTCTCGTTCTTCAGTGCCTTGACCAGCTTCTCGGCCGCAAATGGCTTGAGCAAACCAGCCATATCCTTAATTGCAAGGACGTCGGCGCCCATTATCTCGAGCTCTTTGGCCATATTGACGTAGTACTCGAGCGGGTACTTGTCGCGCTTCGGATCGAGAATGTCGCCGGTGTAGCAGATCGCCGCTTCACAGATGGCACCACTCTTCTTGACCGCCTCCATTGCCACCTTCATCCCGGTGGTCCAGTTCAGCGAATCAAAGACGCGGAAGACATCGATTCCTTTTTCCGCTGCCTTGGCAACAAATTCCTGAACAACATTATCTGGATAGTTGGTGTAACCGACGGCATTAGATCCGCGCAACAACATCTGGAAAAGAATGTTCGGAATTTTCTCCCGCAATCGCT
>CALZLE010000159.1 GCA_945788205.1 uncultured Desulfuromonadales bacterium | reverse complement strand
TTAAACAGATTTCAAAGGCTGGATAGATTCGAAAATGAAAACTGATTTCAAAATACAGATCTCGACTATGCCGGTCAAGAAAAAAGTGGCATCATGTATCACCAAAAAGGTTAGGTATGCTTCGTTGATAATCACATATTCGAACTTGGGTGTTTTACTATCATCAGTGGACTATCAAAGTTCTCCTTCTGCAATATCTAGCGACTCAATCTGGGTCCAGAGCTTGAGTTCTGATAATCCTTCATGCTGGGGATGAGTTTCGGTTTCATATAACGACAACTTGGCAGGATTTTTTTATTAAAAAGGAAGAGTGTCCTTCTTACAAATGGTGTCCTTGTTGCAAATGAATTAACAACCTTGCCTAGTTGATTTACTCAGCTGGTGGTATATTTTGCTTGACGTATTGGCATTAATTCTCTAATTTCTGAAAATTGTTTTCAATATCTTTAAGGCTAGAGGTTAAGCCAATGGATCAGCTACAAAAGTTCAAGGATTATCTCAGCCTCAAGGGGTTGAAAAACACCAGTCAGAGATTAGTGATTTTAGAGACCTTCCTTTCTTCTGAGTCTCACTATTCCACTGAAGATCTATATCTTAAACTTCGTATTGAGCACCCAAAAATCGGTTATGCAACGGTCCATCGTACGCTAAAACTATTTGCCGAGTGTGGCATTGCTGCAGAACGTAATTTCGGCGATGGGCAGACCCGTTTTGAACCGGTTCACGGGGAAGAGCATCACGATCATCTGGTTTGCACTCGTTGTGGTTTAATTATCGAATTTGAAGAACCACAAATCGAAAAATTGCAGGAATCGGTTGCCGCAACCCACCAATTTACCATCGAAAACCATCGCCTGGAACTTTATGGCCTCTGTTCAATTTGCACCGCGGCCGACCTATAATCATCAACCTTTAGTTTTTATTGAAAGTTTTTAAGCTATATGTCAGAGCAGCAACAGCCGCAACCAAAAGTAGTTTTGGTTGGCAACCCAAATGTTGGTAAAAGTGTCCTCTTTAATGTTCTGACCGGCGCTTACACCACCGTCTCTAATTATCCCGGAACCTCTGTCGAAGTTTCACGCGGTCATTGTGAAATTGATGATGTCAATTACGAAATCCTCGACACGCCTGGCATGTATTCGATTATGCCGATTACCGAAGAGGAGCGGGTCGCCCGACAGATTTTGCTGGAAGAGACGCCACACGCTGTTCTGCATGTTGTTGACGCACGGAACCTTGACAGAATGTTGCCGATGACTCTACAGCTGATCGAGGCAGGATTGCCAATTATTCTGGTGGTTAATATCCTCGATGAGGCGAAGCGCCTCGGCATGCAGATCGATCTGAAAAAGTTGCAGAAAAACATTGGCGTTCCAGTGATTGGTACGGTCATGAAACGTCGGCAGGGGCTGAGCGAGTTGCAGCAAGCAATTTCCGCCTATGCTTCGGTGCCGCACAAACCGTTTATTTATGGCAGCGATCTGGAGCGGGATATTGTGCGGATGGCGGCATTGCTCAAAGGTGATTACCGATTCAGTAATCGAGCAACCAGTTTACTGCTATTTCAGAAGGACAATGAAGTTGAGAACTTAGTCGAAGCCAGTGAATCTGCCGAAGATTTATCTCAACTGCAGGATGTTATCCGCGATGTCATTTTTGAACGTCGTGCCGATTTGCATCTGCAGATCAGCCTGGAGCGAAAATCGATCAGTAAGCGGATGCTTGAAGATGTGGTCACACAGGTTGAACAGACTGAAGAACCTTTTGCCGAGAAACTCTCACGCTGGGCCATGAACCCCTGGAGTGGTACGCCGATCCTGTTATTGGTTATCTACTTTGGCCTTTATCAGTTTGTCGGTGGTTTTGGCGCTGGAACTTTGGTCGATTTTATCGAAGGCAGTATTTTTGAAGAATATATCAATCCACCAGTGGTTGATTATCTCCGGACCCATGTTTCTGCTGACTGGTTATTCGAACTTCTGGCAGGCGAATACGGGCTTTGGACTCTAGGCATTCGCTACGCCGTCGCACTGATATTGCCAATCGTTGGCACCTTTTTTCTGATTTTTTCGTTGTTGGAGGATACCGGTTATTTCCCGCGCCTCGCCTTGTTAGTCGATCGGATTTTTAAACGGATCGGTCTTTCTGGTCGGGCCGTTATCCCAATGGTCCTCGGCTTTGGTTGTGCCACCATGGCAACAATGGTGACCCGGACGCTGGAAACAACCCGTGAGCGGATCATTGCAACAGCACTGCTTGCTCTGGCAATCCCCTGTAGTGCCCAGCTCGGTGTCATCCTCGGCCTACTCTCCGAGGTGCCGGGGGCATTAAGTGTCTGGATGGTGGTGATGCTGCTGGTCTTTCTGCTGGTCGGCTTCCTTGCCTCTAAGGTGATGCCAGGTGAGCATCCGGTTTTTTATATGGAGCTGCCACCGATGCGGTTGCCGCAATTTCGAAATGTTGCGGTAAAAACCATGACCCGGATGCAGTCCTATTTTCTGGAAATTCTACCATTGTTTCTGTTTGCCTCCTTTATCCTTTGGGGCTTGAAAATGCTCGGCGCTCTTGAAGGGATTGTCGGTGCTCTCGCACCAGTGGTGCGGGCAATCGGCCTGCCGGTTGAGGCAACTTCGGCCTTTGTTTTCGGTTTTTTTCGCCGTGATTTCGGCGCTGCAGGGCTTTATGATCTACAATCTAACGGACTGCTGACGCCGACTCAATTGACAGTTGCTGCCGTAACCCTGACGCTTTTTGTCCCCTGCATTGCCCAGTTTCTGATGATGAAGAAAGAGCGTGGTTTCCGGGTTTCTCTGTCGATTTTTATGTTTGTTTCGGTGCTCGCGTTTTCCTGTGGCTGGGCGCTGAACAAGTTTTTGCTGAGCACCGGACTGTTGCTGTGACCTGTGGTTTTTGCGGTAAAGAAATAGCGGACGAGATTGGCCCGGCAGATGAAGGAAAATCCTGCGGCAGTTGCCGAGGGGGCTGTCGCAAGATACATTGTCCTCACTGCGGCTATGCCAACCCGGCGCCGGGCAAATTACTGCGCAGAATACTGAATAAATCTGATATTAAGGATTGAACAGATGGAAAGATTATCACCAAAAGCGGAAGAAATTCTCGAATCCCTCTGGATTGCAACTGTTGAAGGGAATGAAGTCGGTTGCCTGCTGACGGCTCTGCAGGTTGCACCCGGAGATGATCAACTGGTGGAACTTGAAGGTCGTGCTTACGTCGAAACACGCGGGGAGCGTTTGTACCTGCGTAAAGAAGGGCGGCCCGAAGCAGAAATGACCGTTCGTCGGCACCGGTTGGCCGAACGTTTGATGATGGACATTCTCGATATTCAGGGCGATGAGGGCAATGAGCAGGCCTGTGCTTTTGAACACCTGCTGCATCAGGGCGTGGATACTAAGATTTGCACCTTACTCAACCACCCGACTACCTGTCCACACGGTAAGCCGATCCCGCCTGGAACCTGTTGTGAGGAAGCGCGCCAGAAAGGCTCGCCGGGGATTGTTCCGATGACAGAGCTGAAATCGGGTGAAGCAGGGGAAATTGCTTATCTGGCCGCCAGTGATGGCAAAAAAATGCAGAAACTGATGAGTATGGGAGTGTTGCCTGGCAGCGATCTTAATCTGGTGCAAAGCTTTCCCAGTTACATTTTTAAGGTCGGTCATTCCCAATTTGCAGTAGATGATTCACTGGCTCGCGAAATTTATATTCGCAGACCTGTCAAATAAGCTCGGCGGGCATTTTTAGAAGTTGTTTGCCGCTTTCGAAATTGGCCCTAGGTAAGTGTTAGACTGACTTACCAGGACAGCCTTTAATATTGGTCCCATCGTCGCCGTTTTGGTCTCCGCCAAAACGGCTTCTGTTTGTTGTTCATACTGTTCGATTTTTACTGCGATATTGTTGTCTGTTTCTTCAGCCTTAGCCGTTAGGTGCTCTGTTTTTACACTGGTCTGTTTTGCCATTGCTGGTGTTGTTTCGATCCCTTGCGCTTGAGGTGTTTTGCTGTCGACTGGTTCGGCTGTTGTTTTGTCCGCAACCAGCATCTCTGGAGGAGAGGTCGGAGTTAAAATTGCTGCCGTCTCAAGATATTTAGAATATGAATCCTGATAGGGCGCGATCAGATCAAAAGCATACATCGCACGCTCGTAACTTTTTTTGTCTAAACTTTTTTGTGCCGATTTATAGGTGTCGCCGATCTTTTCAAGTGCGGAGCCGATAAAATCCTGATAAACGGACGTCACTTTCGCAGGCTGTTTATTGAGCCGTATGGTAAATTCAATCCGGCAGTAAATATCTCTTTTTTGGGCCTCAATCTCAGTCCTGAGATCATCTAAATTGACATATTTTTTTTGGCTGCCCGGCTTGGTAGCATCATCATAATCTTCCAGCAGATAGTGGATATTGATGTATTTCAGGTTGTAGATGATATCGCCCGTCAAAGTATCGAGTGACTCGCCGCGGTTCATTTTACCCATAATTTTTTCACAGGAACTCTGATTGCCACTAGCTGCTTCTCGCTCAAAGAAGTATTGTGCGTCAGTGTCTGCAGCGAAGCAGTGACCTGCCAGAAAAACAAAGAGCAGCGCCAGCAGGCTGAATAATTTGTGTCTATCGCTCATCGTCATCGCCGGACTTTTTCTGGGTTATAAGCGCGATACCGTTTTTCTGCTCGACAATGGTAAATGCATCTCTTAGTTCGATTTTCGCTTCTGCTTTATCTATCTCTTGAATTTCTGAAGTCTGTCGACTGTGCAAATAAGCCGTGTCTCCCTCTTGGTGCAAGCCAACTATAACGAAATGCATGTTCTGAGAAAGGATGTAAAGGTTGGACTTGCCTGAAACTGTACAGCCGGCAGAAGATATTTTATCAAGAGATTCCGGGTAACTGCTCTGTTTTTGATAAAAACCATCAAAAGCAGTTCGGCATGAAACCGCGGCGGTAGATGCCTCTGAGTTCGCTGTTTCCAGAGAGCTGGCGGGATTATCGGTACAGTAAATGAGTGAAAAAAGAGTCAGGCTGATTAATAGCGCGACAACTGAAACGACGATGGAAAGATTAACCGTTTTTTGATTGATCTGTGGGAATCGACGGTTGAATTCCTGGTCATCCATCGCTGCATAAATAATAAATTCAATAAAGGCAACGACGGCTGTGATTCCGGTCCAGGCAAAAAGCAGATAAGGAACGGCCTGCTTATATTTTTGGTAATAGATTTTGTGCCCGCCGACGGCGCCCAGAAGGAGTGTCACCAACAGGAATTGCAGCCTATTTGAAGAGATGCCGTTGGTTAGCTTTTTGAACATTTTTCCTGTAATAGCCTCAGATTCATCAGACTCAACAGGAGCCTCAGCTGACCAATCCGATTCCGCTGTGTTTTTTTCCGATTCAGGCTTTACCGGTGTTGCAGGTTCAGATAACGCTGCTTCCTCAGCGACCTCAGCGACCTCAGCGACCTCAGCGACCTCAGCGACCTCAGCGACCTC